>JAYUFG010000411.1:0-1538 GCA_043738845.1 Planctomycetaceae bacterium | reverse complement strand
GTCTTGCGGTATGGGTCCGAAAATCGAAACGCCGGCTCTTTGCCCGGTGCCATGACTTCATACGTGTAAGTTGTGGCTCCCTGCGTTTCGCGGATTTGGTCGCCCCGTTGTGGTTCGCCCAGGTCGAGGTCCGCTGCTTGAATCAAGTAGTCCCGCGATTCCCACCGCTCGACGATCCCCAGGTCGCTGGAAGTCTCGAAAACCGTTCGGCCGATCATCGCCAGCACCGTGGCCGAATCGGTCCCGCGTGAGTAGGCGACCGACTGGCTGGCGTGCGCCTTGAGTTGGTCCGCCAACCAATCGGAACCGCTTTGCAATAAATCCGGCACGAGGGGTTCTCCCAAATTAGGCCGAGAGGCGTTCGACCGTGAGCAGGTCCAAGCGGCACGAATCGCCAGCGTTGGCCACGCTCCAAGTCGCCGTCACGGCAATCAATTGATCGACGGTCGTGTCAATCGCGGATGAAGCGAGGTTGAACGGCTTGCTCGTTACAGTTCCCGGCGTACCGAGGGCCTGTTCGCCCGCTCCCACGATCGTTCCACTCGCGCCGTTGGTCCGCACGACAAGTGTGGCGTCGAAATAGCCCAGGTCGTTGTTCGCTACATCGACCGCTGCCGTCTGGGCAATCACGGTCGAGCCGAGCTTGAGCTTGAGCGTCAGCGTATCGGTCGAGTTCGTCGCCGGGGCGATGACCTGTCCCCGAATCTTGAGCACGTCGCCCGGTTGCAGCGTGTTGGCGGGAATCGTGTGCGACTTGTCGAAGGCCGTTTCTGCGGTTGTGTTCGTCACGGCCGTCGAAGCCGCCACGGACGCGAACCGCAACGGCACCTGATCGCCGGTCGCGAACAGCTTGACCGGGACGATGGCGTCGGTGTCCGCTGTCGCCATCGCCGTCAGACCGAGAATCTTATTCGCTCCGCCTCCGGTCGAGAGGGTGACGACCTTGTTCGTCGCATCCCAAAAGACCCGCTTGCCGAACGGAATCGCCGATCCGGCGGTGGTGGCCTTCGGGAATTTGAACACTCCCTCCGTCACGAGCGCCCCTTTGCGATTGGCGGGAATGTCCGCCACCGCGACGAGGCTCGCGTCGCCCACGACGACCACATCGCCCGCTGTCACAGCCGAGCCGGGCGTATAGTCGAACTGATCGCCTTCCTGATAAAAAATTGCGGTCGCTGCCATTGTGATACCTCGTTCTGCGAATGAAGCCGCGAAAATGGTTTGGTGAAATGAGGGCCGGGGTTACACTCCCGCGTTAAGCACAGCCGCCCGGAAATCTTGGAACGCGACGCCGAAGTCGAAGAAGCTCCGCCATTGCATCCCCAGGGTGTTGAAGTCGGTTTCGCCCGATTCGATGACCGGCGTTCGCTGTCCACGGAAATAGGCAATCGACATCGCGGCCACGTCCGCCGGATCGGCGAACAGATACCAGCCTGTGCCGCTCTGGCCCGCGATCCCCTGGGCGTTCAAGTAGGGCGAACTGACCGGGCGGAACTTGCCTGCGTGCGGATTGTTGGCCGGGACCATCTTGTTGCTGG
>JAYUFG010000410.1:0-11063 GCA_043738845.1 Planctomycetaceae bacterium | reverse complement strand
CGCCGACGAGAATCGCCCGTTCGCTTCCAACCCCTTCGCTACGACTTAGTTCAATCACGGTTTGGGATCGTCTCCTGGACTGCGACATTAGAATTTGCGGGCGGTTTTGATTTCTACGCAGGGCGCAGATGTGGTCCGCTGACACTATTCTAATCGGCGTTCAATTCGGGGAAAGTGTGAAAGTTGGCAGTTTGGGTGAAACGAGCGGTTGCAGCACCGTAAATTTCTCTCTATTCACAGGACAGTTTGCCAACCACAAGGTTCATTTTCCCAGCAATCCCGCCACCAAGCTAACTCCTGACGTCGAAAGCCTTCTCCATGTTCCCATTTCAAATACCTCAACTGGACATTTTGGCGAAATAGTAGAACTTTGCCGATTATGTCAAGATTTCCGATTAAATAGGTCGATTAACAGGACTGATGAAACACCACATCCACTACTTGCCGACGTTGCTACTCTGCGGGCTGGGCCTGATTTTCTCGGGCAGCGGCTGTGCGACCTGGAACGAGTTCTGTGGCGATTTCGGAGCCGCACCGGGCCACCATCAAGCGGCTACCGGTGGAAATTGGCTCGATAATCTGTTGCCCGAAGAGGCACCAGGGACATGTCCCAATTGCCGACCCGGAATGGGGCCATCCGAAGGTGGTTCAGGAATCGGCATGTCGATGTTCGGCGGACTACATGGTGAAAAAGCACCGCCGCCGCAGTTTGCTCAAGCTCGTTTGCATCCAGTCCCAACACGGCCCGTGTTTGGACCTATCCCACCAGAGGGAACGCTCGTCGGAGCGAACAAACGACCGGCCAATGAAGCGATCAAGCCAGCGGACGCCGTTCGTCCGGCGGTACCCGTCCTTTCCGAACGCAATGGCAATAAGACGGCTGCAACCTTGCCGCGTCGCGACAACCGAGCGAAACTCGAACCACCGTCGGACGGATTGACGTCTCGTGCAAAGGCGAACACAAGTAGCCGAAAAGACGGATTGAATTCGGACGAGATATCCATTCCCAGCGGGACTTCGAAGATGATCGCCCCTTCGCAGTCGGAAGTCCAAGCGACTAGCGGCACCAAGGGCATCGCTCCAACTCATTCTCCATCGGCATCTCTGCCGCCTCTCAAGTTCAATGCTCCGACCAGTGCGGAAGCTATTGAAACCGCCACGACCGAAACACGGTCCGACAATAAATGGCACGCCGTCGTTCCCGGCGGGGCAAACTGGCGATAGGAAAAAGCACACGCGGCATCCAGTCCGTTGTCACCGCTTCGTTTTAGAATCGTGACAAAACAACTCTGAATCGTAAATGAGGTGGGTGATTCGTGTTGATCGCTCACTCGTTCGGACCGAAGTACCAAATTCAAATCTCTCGCTCGAATTGAAGTCATTCCCGTTCTTAGTGGAGGCAACAAACTAGCGATTTGTGACCGCTTAGGATTGGCCCATCAATGACTGCGGGGATGATCGTGGGAGGATAGATTTCCTCCGTCTCAACGCGGTTCCGTCCTCCAGCCAATCAATTTTGCGAAAAATGCTATCAATTCGGTACAGAACCAATGTTGCCGTTTAGGCAATTTAGCGAAAAAAGGAGTTTCCCCGACTTTCGCCTCCCCTAAAGGCTTTGTCTACTATAGATGCACGCTATAATGAGGGGGCAACTTATGGCGGAGGTCAGCTTACGACAATACCACGTAATAGCGAAGAGGCCTCGCTCTTACCCAGGTTTTTCGTCACGTTCTTTGGGAGTCGTGTTATGAGTATCAAGATGTTGGTCGCCGACGACCATGAAGTCGTTCGTAGTGGCGTTGCCAGTCTATTGGCCGGTACCGAAATCAAAATCGTGGCAGAAGCCAAGAACGGCGCAGAAACGCTTAAGCTGGCCGCAAAATTCAAACCCGACGTGATCTTGCTCGACATTCGTATGAGCGAGTCGGACGGCCTCGACGCCCTCGAAAAACTGCACAAACAATTCCCCAACACCAAGGTCGTCATCCTTTCGACCTATGACAATCCGACCTACGTCGCCCGGGCGCACGCGCTTGGTGCGAGTGATTACGTACTCAAGGGCTGCTCGAAAGCGGAACTTGTCAACGCGATTACGTCCGCCGTCCAGGGTCACGGTCCAATTCGCACCGGTGAAATGCGCCGCGTGGCCTACGCGATGAGTTCGGCCGCCGATCAAAAGCACGAAGACCTGCCGATCACGCCGCGCGAGATGCAGGTGTTGCGACACATCGCCCTCGGTCTGAGCAACAAAGAAATCGCCCGCTCGCTCGAAATCAGTGTCGAGACGGTCAAAGAACACGTCCAAAACTTGCTGCGCAAATTGGGCGTTTCGGATCGCACACAAGCCGCCGTGCTGGCGGTACGCAAAGGAGTTGTCTGACGAATCTTTTGAACGCAAGACAACCCAAGTCGGCTGCCGAATTCGTATCAATTCGATGAAGGTCGGTGGTATTTTGGCTACTTGCCCAGCAACCAGCGGGCCTTGGCGGGCGAACCGGTGACATCGAACATTTCCATACGCAAAGGAACGGTCGTGCTTTCCGCAGCAACCAAAACGACCAGCGTGTGATAGCCGGGTGTCAAATCTATTTCTGTCTTGGCGGCGAATGTAACCAGTCGGCCATCGACATAAACATTCATCTGTTCCGCCGACGGACTTTCAAAACCAACTTTGCCGCCGGTCGAAACTTCCAACTGACAGCGGACGATCACTCTTTTTTGAATGCCCCCTTCATTGATGACCGGCAAATCATGCACCGGCAATTCGCCCGATACTTTGCTATAAACCGAATTCCACGCAATTGCCGGATTGTAGCCAATAATCGGTGCGAGCATGTCCTGGCGAAACTTCGTCTTGTTCTCGGCGGTCAAAACGGGCGTCTGCCAACGCCGATTGATCGGCGATTTACTCAACGAATAAGGTCCAATCTTTCCCAATTCCGACAAAAATCGAACCAAGTCCGTTAGCTCGGTTTGCGTAAGCGTGTCGGCCAAACCGACGGGCATGAGCGAGCCAGCATCTTTTTGGTTCTCGACCTCGTCGAGCGGCACGGCGACTTCGCGATCTTCCGCATCCCGCAACAACAAATCCTTGTCCGTTTGTCGTAACTTGATTCCGGTGATGACGCGACCGCCGGTCGTTTGTACGGTGAGAGCATGATAACCCTCTTTGATTTTCTTGCTCGGCTCGAAAATACTCTCGACGAGATAATCAAGTTGCGCCGTGGCACCGATACTCACGAGGTCGGGACCAACTTGTCCACCTGCCCCGCCAATAGCGTGACACTTCAAACAGACCAAATCACTGCGGCGAAAAACGGCTTCGCCTCGCGCGGCATCTCCTTTGGTTTTGATGTCGGCATATAGTTGTTGCAGTTCCGGCTCGCTGAGCAGTTTCGGTCCCGTTGTCATTCCACCCGCCTTTTGCAGCGACGACAACAAATCGGGTTCCGCTCGCGCTGCCGTGCGGACCGCACGAACACCCAGCTTGGCAATATCGAGTGGCAGCTTTTGATCCTTTAACGCCTCGGCCAATTTCGCCGGACCATTCTTTCGTTCGAGAAAAGCGGTGACGAGTGCCACGACCCCTTCATCGGCGGGCGTTTCCTTGAACACTACGACGGCTTGCTTGGCTGCTGCATCCAGATCGAGGTTCGACATCCCGACGATGGCCGCACGACGAGTTGGAACGGAGTGGGTTCCCGTCGTCAACTCGGCCAAGACGTCTACGCTTTCTTTACCACCCAGCGCGACAAGCCCCTGAATCACCGCGTCACGCAGCGCATCGCTCGTCGTACTGTCCTTGGCCATTTCGTTGAGCTTCGACCGCAGAGAATTCACCTTCCACAGGCCAGCTAATTCCGCCGCCGTTGCCCGAATCGGTTCTTCGGGATTCGACAACAACGGCTCCAGACGTTTTCCATCACCAGCGGGCAATAGCTTTCGTTCGCGGGCCGTTCGCAAGAGCGTTGACAATAGTTTTGCCTGACGGGCCGTCGCGTCGTTGGCTTTGAGTGCTGCCTCGAAAACCAAATTCAATTCACCCCGTCCGCCCAACCCGGCAAGCAACACGAGCAAACTCTCTTCCCGTTCAGGCGCAAGTTTTCCATCTTGAATAACCTTCACTAACGCGGGAACACTGTCTTTCGATCCTGACGCTTGAATTGCAAACGCCAAATGTCGGACATTGTGATCGAACATTATTTCGCCCGACTGCACTGCGGAAAGCCACTGCGGTTGAAGGTCGCGAGCAGCTTGCCAAATTGCGAAATCTAAGAACTGATCGACCGGCCGGTCGAGAGCTTGCAGCGCAACCTCGGCCGATTTTGCAGAAGGGATAAGTGCCAGCGCACGGACCGCCTCTAATCGCACCCGAGGGTTTTCATCGCTGACGAGTTGCGTCAACAAGGATAACGCAGTTGGCAAACGACCTTGCCACTGACCAATCACTCTCGACACGGCCGCGCGAACATTGTAATTCGCCGAACCGGCAAGCGTTGCGATCAACTCGGGATTCACCACGTCCAGCGATTGATAGGTCCACAACGCTTCGAGGCGATGATGTTCGAACTCTGCAACTTGCGGGTCAAGTTGCTTCACCCAATCCGCCAAGACGGGCAAAACTTCTTTCGCACCCCGTTCTTTAAGAACCCGCTTCGCTTGATCGCGGGTCCAACCTTCGGGTGCTTTCAAAGCGTCCAGTAAAGCCGGAACCGGCGCACCAACGAGCTTCGGTTTTTCCACCGCCGGACGACCCTTCGCCGTTACCCGCCAAATTCGCCCGTGCGTGTGATCGCGGCGTGGATCGCGAAAATCGACTTCGCCATGCTGAATGATCGGGTTGTACCAATCGGCGATATAGATCGCACCGTCTGGACCCATCTTCACATCAATCGGGCGAAACGCCGGGTGATTCGTTTTGATGAGTTCCTTCTGCTCGCGCGAGACAAATCCCGACCCGTCTTCCGTGACAATGTATCGACAAACGCGATGGGCACGAAAATCGTTCGTGAGCAAGTTCCCTTGCCAATCGTCGGGCAAGTGCCGACCGCTGATAATTTCTAAACCGCAATCTTTCGGACTGCCGGGATTGAGTCCCTTGACAATTCGCGGGGCACCGGGCGAGGTCGCAAACACGCTGCCGGGAAAGGCGTAATTGATTCCTTCGCCGCCTGCCCCGTCGGTCACGAACGTCGATCCCCAGCGATTGAAATGATGCCCCCAGGAATTGACCCAACCTTTGGCAAAGACTTCAAGCTGCATCGTCTCCGGGCGAAATTGCCAAATCCCGCCACCGTTCAGTCGCCGCACACCCCAGGGCGTTTCAATGTGGCTGTGAATGTAAATCGACTGATTCATGTAGAGCATTCCATCGAGACTCCACCGCAGCGTGTGCAAAATATGGTGCGTATCCTCGGTACCGAAACCGGACAGCACGACTCTTTTCCCATGTTCGGAAAGATCGGCGTGACCGTCGCCCTTGTCTTTGAAGAAGAGAAGCTCCGTACTGTTCGCGACATAGGCACCGCCGTCGCCGGGCACAACGCCGGTCGGAATGAGCAGCCCATCGGCGAAGATCGTCGTCTTGTCGGCGACGCCGGTCCCTTTCGTATCTTCGAGGATCAGAATTTTGTCGTTGGCTTTTTGGCCGGGCATAATCTGCGGATAGACTTCGCTGCTGGCTACCCACAGGCGACCTTGCGGATCGAAGTTCATCTGAATCGGCTTGGCCAACAAAGGATCGGCCGCGTACAGATTGACCTCGAAACCATCGGCGACTTGAAACGACTTACGTTCCTCTTCCGGATCGGTCGGCGGGATATCCTTGAGGTTATTTTGGGCGGCTACCATCCGACCTGACGAAACGAACAGGCCGAGCAAAAACAACCGGCACAATAACCAACGTCTTGAAGTGTTCATCATTTCGATTTGTTTATAATTTTGATTTTTGGTTTTCGAATTTGTTTCGGATTTCGCCCAAGCTCGCGACGTGTTAGCACATGACCTTCATTTGGACCCCGGCGGGGTCGCAGCGATTAGCCGGTGGTTGAGCGCAGCGACACCACCGGTGACAATCGCCCGGTGTAATCTGCATCCCAGCGGGATGCCAGCGTACCGCAGCAAGAACCACACGTCTTGTGCAACTCGCTGCGACCCCGTTGGGGTCGAATATCGTAAACGGACGGCGTTCCGGTGGTGTCGCTGCGCTCAACCACCGGCTAATTGCTCACATCCCTCTGGGATGAAAAATGTGTAAAAATGTCACGCAACCATTCATGCGATGAACGAACGCAACGTCGAACTAAGATACGCACAGGTGCGTACCCTACTATTTCTTCTCCTCCGCTTTTTTCTCTTCCGCCTCACGCACAATCTCATACACGTGCGGCTGCGGGACACGCAACTTGGCGATCTCGGCTTCCTTCTCGGCAATCAGCGGATCGAATTGCACGATCTCGGCGGCGTTTTTGCCCTGTTCGTGTTTGCGGAAACCGAACAAGTACGTCTCATTCTGCGGCCGCCAGCGATAGAAATAAAGCTGGTTCTTGGCAATGATCGCTTGGCGAAGTTTTTCTCCCGGCAGGTTTTTGGGATCAAATGTCAATCCCTCTTCCTCACGCCAGTCTCCGGTAGACCAAGCCCCGAATTTTTTTCCATCGATGCGAAGCGCATACATCCCAGGTGCCAATCCCTTCATTGATGGGTAGAACCGTTTTTGCCATAATCCAGGGACCAAAGGCATCAACCCACCGTCTTCCTGCAATGTAAACTTCAGATTGCCCGTCGCGGGAGAGCCGGTCACATTGTCGATCTTAAATCCGTTGCATTCAATAACCTTTCCATCGGCTGCGATCTGCGCGCTACGACGTCCGTGCGCCAAATGAAGCTTCGAGCAAACCTCTGTCGCAATTGCCCAATACCCAAATTGTGTTAAATGGATTCCGTTGTCGGTAAGCTCACCGCGATACAGCGACGAAAATTTACTAAACATGTCGAGGTATAATAAATCTCGTTTTTTCGCCGTTTCCTCCAACACAGTGCAATACATTTTCAGTCGTGCATTTTGCTCCTTCGGATCAGGCAAGGGGCGGCCAAGTTCTTTTTGTGCGATCGGCGAAATAATTACGATCCTAGCTTTGCTCTCTCCAATCGCGTCCAGCAAAGTATCCAGCCCTTTTTGAAACTCGGGCAAGCCGGCCTCTCCGGCAAACGATTCGTTCGTGCCATAAGAAACAAAAATCGTTGTTGGCTTATTGGCCAGGACCAAATCCTTCAGCCGTTGAAATCCTTGTTTGGCCGTGTCGAAACCTGCCCGGGCGTCGCCCCAAACCGTATCGCCGCTCCAGCCGAGATTGCGAAACGTGATGTTGCGATCCGGCCATTGACTGACCAACGCCGTTTCCAAATAACCATACAATTGATCACGCTCGATCAGCGTGTTGCCTAAGAACACAACTCGCTCGCCGTCCTTGAGTTCAAACGGTTCGACCGCCGTGGCCGTTGTTGCGATAGCAATGCACGAAAGCACGAGGGTCAAAAGGACGAGGGATGTTCGCACGGTGATTCGCTCCATGAGATAGTTCAGCAACAGGCCACCTGTCGTTAGGCAGCGAGAACACGGTTGGCGACGGAGTAGATACTTTAGTTGGAAAAATGGGCCATTACAACGGGCAGTACACACGGGTGTAGCCAAAAAACAACGGAGTGAGATACTTTGCAAGCTGTACATTTTGGTCGGCCCTGAAGCAGCCGCAAATGCCACTGCAAACCCCAGAATCGCCGAATGTTACTTGACTCCTTGCAAATTCTCCCCTCATCGATCGTTAAATCCGCGCGGATGCGATTGATGCCATTTCCAGGCGGTCGTGACAATCGACTCTAAATCGGCGAATCGCGGCTTCCATCGCAAGACCGTTTTCGCCTTCGTCGGATTGGCCACAAGTTCCGGCGGATCGCCGGGGCGGCGCGGCCCGATGACCGCCGGAATCGGGTGGCCCGTCACGCGGCGGCACATCTCGATCACTTGCTTCACGCTGAAGCCGTGGCCCGTGCCAAGATTGAGTTTTAACTCGACACCCGGCTGCAACTGCGCGAGTGCCAACACGTGCGCCGAGCCAAGATCATCGACATGAACGTAATCGCGAATGCACGTTCCGTCGGGCGTCGGGTAATCGTCGCCGAAAATCGTGATGTGCGACCGCTGACCAAGAGCAACTTGCAGCACCAGCGGAATCAAATGCGACTCGGGCTGATGGTCTTCGCCAATTTCACCGTCGGGTGACGCCCCTGAAGCGTTGAAGTATCGCAACGCCGCATATCCAAACCCATACGCGGCCGCGTAATCGGCCAAAGCTCGCTCAATCACCAATTTGCAAAAGCCGTAAGGGTTGATCGGCTGTTGCGGTTCGTCCTCGGTGATAGGAATAGTGTTGGGAACGCCGTAGGTTGCCGTCGTACTCGAGAACACGATCCGCTTTACATTTGCCGCCCGCATTGCGTCGAGCAGACTGATACTTCCGCCGATATTGTTTTGATAATACTTGGCCGGATCGGTCACAGACTCCGGCACGAGCGAGTACGCGGCAAAGTGCATCACGGCCTCGATCTTTTTTTCCTTCAGCACGTTCGTCAACAGGCCGCAATCGTTCAGGTCGCCCACGATCAACCGGTCAGGATGAAACGCCCCACGATGACCCAACTGCAAATTATCAAACACCCAGACTTCATGTCCGGCGCGGTCCAGGAGTCGGGCGGCGTGACTGCCGACGTAGCCTGCTCCGCCAGTGACTAGGATTTTCAAAGATGAACTCCAGGGGGAGGAAATGATGAATGAGGAGCGATGAACGATGAATGAGGAACAGGAAACATTGAACAATCAGCGGTGAACGTGCCGCAAAATACCATATTCTGGGGCGAGTTGCGTAGCCCGACTTTGGCGGAAAGAAGCCACAAAACCGTGTCGCTTGCGGTTCTTTTCCGTTCATTTCCGAATTTTGACCAAGACAGACCCGAAACGCCGATAGATAATGCAGCGTTGGTAGGTAACACTCGCGACCACCGGTCGCGGCTTTATAGAATTATTCCTCATTCATCGCTCCTCATTCATCATTTCCTCCCATGCCTCCTCGTCGCAAACTGACCGGTGCCAGCAAACCGGCTGCGAAAGAAGACCCGTCGCCGAATCGGGCAGAGGCGTTTCTCACTTACATTCGTAGTGAGTGTCATTTGTCCGATAACACCGTCGCCGCTTATGGCCGCGACCTGCGGCGGTTTCTCGAATGGCTCGAAGGACGAAGTCTGGTAAAGCTAACGATTCAAAATTTAGCCGACTATGCGGGCTGGCTGCACACGAAGAAACTCGCCCCGGCCAGCATCTCACGGCATGTCGTTTCGCTGCGTATGTATTTTCGCTATCTGCAACTCGAAGGAGTTCTCGTCGAGAACCTTGTCGAATTGCTCGGCAGCCAAAAACTGTGGGAACGGGTGCCCGAGATCATGTCGCCACACAAGATCGCGATATTGTTTGAAGCACCCATCGCGGGCGACCCCTATTGGCGGCGCGATCGGGCGTTGCTCGAACTGCTTTACGCGACGGGCTGTCGCGCGTCGGAATTATCCAACCTAAGACTGCGGGACATCCACTTGGTAGAAGGCTATTGCACCTGTCGCGGCAAGGGAGACAAGGAGCGAGTCGTACCGCTCGGCCGTCGCGCCGACGCAGCCGTCCGTGAATATCTCGAACATGAGCGAACGAAAATCGTCACCAAGGAAGAAATCCCGTCCGAGTTCTTGCTCCTTTCAAGTCGGGGACGTCGCTTAGGCCGCGAGCGAATTTGGGAACTCGTCAAGCGATACGTCGCCCGGATCGGCGGGTCAGAGACGATCAGCCCGCACACGATGCGGCACAGCTTCGCCACGCATTTACTCGCGGGCGGGGCCGACCTGCGTCAGGTGCAAGAGATGCTCGGCCACGCCAGTATCGCCACCACGCAAATTTATACTCATGTCGATCCGACCCGACTCAAAAACATTCACAAAAAGTTTCATCCGCGGGGGTAATGACGCAAGGGGGTCGGTGGCATGAGACTCGCCCTTACGTTCTTCCAGGATATTCCGACGGCGAAAAACCCATCACCCGTTTGAACTTGGTTGAGAAGACGAACGGATTTTGATACCCGACCTGCGTGGCGATCGTTTCGATTTTCGCTTCGGTCGCAACGAGTAGCTCCGCCGCGCGGCGCATTCGTAGCCAAATTAGTTGTTGGCGCGGCGTGCGGCCCAACTCGCGGCGGCAAAGTCGCTGTAATTGTTTTTCTCCCACGTGCGCCGTCGCCGCCAGCATCGTCACACTCCACGGCTTCGACAGATTCTCGGCGACCTGCGACCACAATCGCCATAGTCGCGGATCAAGACTGGCGGGCTGGGCGAAGCGTTTCACATATTCGTGAACCAACTCGACCCAGTGTTCAATGATTGCCGGAGAGTTGAGTCTCGTACACTCACGATGCAATCCCATAATCGCCAGCCGCAGCGGTTCTGGGTCGTACTGAGCGATCAGCGGAGTATGCACGGCGGCCAGCGGTTTTTGGCCGGGTGATTCTTGATAACGGACCCAGCATACGTCCCACGTTTTTTTCTCGGCCGTGTGAAAGGCGTGCCGCGTGCCAGGCGGAAGTAGAAACGCCTGACCGCTGCGACACTTCACCCAACGGCCGTCGATCAGCACCCGCCCCTCACCGCCGTAACAGGCCAGAAAAAATGTCCCGCCCAATTCCGTTCGTACAATTCGATAAGGGTCGGGCAAATGTCCGACGGCCAAATGTCGGATGCGAACGTGGTCCAAAGCCGCACAAACGGGCGAACCGGCCAAAAAATGCCGAAAATCGCGTTCATCCGCCCGCAATAGGGACACCTTCGCTAGGGGGGATCGAATGTCTGTTTCCGATAGGTACGGGTCGGAACGGGGCATGGCGGAGAACTGTCGGTTGGGACACAATAGAAAGGTCGTTCGTGGTTGCCACCGTGGCCTGGATGAACCCTTTGTTAAATCCATTTCAACCTCG
>JAYUFG010000409.1:0-11067 GCA_043738845.1 Planctomycetaceae bacterium | reverse complement strand
AAGAATCCGACAGCCCGTTTGTTTTTGTCCACGTTCGGGCGAGGTGACGATCCAACTCAGCCGTGGCTCCTGATCATCAATACCTAACGGTTCTGTCTTATACTCACAACGGAGCCGCTCAGGTTTCAATGCTCCTTCAGCGGCGAAGGTTGTGTTGAAAAATGCAATCGCAAACAGCGACAAGATGATCGTGGAGGTACGCATGGTGAACCTACATTTTTGTGAAACCGTATTGTCGAATGTGACATTTGCGGCGTGAACACGACCACGCACATTCGCATATCGTAGCCTATTCCGAAAGAAATCGGTAGGTTTTTGCCAACAGCGTGCAAAAAGATTTTTCGCCGGATGACTACTCGACGCGGACGACGATGACGCATACGCTCCTACATCACCGCGAAATAATTATCGACCGCGTAGTCAAACATCGCCTTGGATAAAACGAGCGGGAGGTTTTGATACAGGCAATAATTCTTCACCTGCATCAACAGATCGCGGGGCTGACAGCAGCGAAAGGGTCGGCTTATCGATTTGTAATGCTGTTCGATCAGATAGTTGACCGCGTTTGCGTCATAGTCGAAACCCATCTTGGGCGTCAGCAGTTTGAAGAGTTCTCGAAACTCTTCCTCGGTCGGGCTAAGAACTTCGATCTTATACGGAATCCGCCGTAAAAAGGCGTCATCAACCAGGTCTTTCGGTTGCAAATTGGTTGAAAAGACAATCAGTTGATCGAACGGCACCTGAATTTTCTTGCCACTTGGAAGGTTCAAATAATCGTATCGTTTTTCCAGAGGGACGATCCACCGATTCAACAGTTCGTCTGTGCGCATTTTCTGCCGACCAAAGTCATCGATGACGAGCGTTCCGCAATTGCTCTTTAACTGCACGGGTGCTTCACTAATGCCCGTGGATGTGTTGAGCGTGACTTCCAAATTGTCCAGGGTTAGTTCGCCACCGACAACGATAGTCGGCCGACGAATTCTCACCCACCGCTTGTCGATTTTGCGTTTGTCGAGCAAGCCCTCTTGTTCGTCAAGCGGAAGTTCTTCATGATTTGTCGGATCGAACAGCCGCAAGATATCGCCATCGACGCCGATTGCGCGGGGAATCCAAATCGCCTGACCGAACGCCTTGGTGATTCGTTCGGCGATGCTTGTCTTGCCATTGCCAGGCCCGCCGAAGAGAAACATTCCGCGACCCGAATTGATTGCTGGCCCGAGTTTTTCCAGCATCTTTTTATTGATGAGCAAATCGGCAAAGGCGTCGTGCAAGGCCTCGACCGTTGGGTGTTGATTGGTCAGGGACTGAGCCTTCACACTTTCAATATATTCATTGAGGGCGACGGGTGCTGCGCCGAAATAGGTGCAATGTTCGACGTAACGCCGGGCACGCTCGCGACCGACCTCCGTCATTTGATACTGATAATCGTTTATCGTCGCAGCGGCGCGATGAATGAGCAAATGATCGTGCTTCATCTGCTCCAAGAGACCGTTGATGAGAATGAAGGGGAGCTTGACTTGATCGGCGATCTCTCGGCCAGAGACGTTTCCCTTGGAAAGCAGATACTTCAGCACGAGCGACTCGACTTCGCTCTCGGTCAGTTGGGCTTCCGCAAAGGTGTTTGGTTCGATGGGCAAAAAGTCGTTGGGATCATCGACGGCGATAGGCTCTGAAACAATTGCTTTCGCCGATTGTGTAACAGTGCGAGCGACTTTTTTGGGAACGGCGTCTGTTGGTGTTTTCTGTTCCGATTGCGGTGTTGCAATTCGGCTGGGAACAAAAGGCACTACTGGCGCAGCGGAAGCCGTTTCGACCGTCGGCCGGTCATTCTGTTTGCTGGCCAGTTGGGCCAAAATCGAATCGAGCGTAGACTCAGCCATCAGACGGCAACCCCTCCAAATACGAACACTTTTGCGAATACGGCGAAACCGTGAATTTGCCGCGTAGTGCGGGCCATAGAACTCTACGTCGAAAAGTTCGGTCGAATTTATTGTCTGAGTCGCGGCACCTAACTCCTATTCCTGTAAGCAGATGCGTTTATACTGCATCTTCTTTTCGGCACGTAACCCCGCTGTAACTTGTACGACCGGAACTATTGACGCCGAGAAAGCGTCTAAGGGATGATGAGCGTTAGAGGTGAATCAAAAACCCTCACCCCGACCCTCTCCCAAAGGGAGAGGAAGAAGGCTCATAGTCCCAACCGACCTTTTTGCAGGAGGCATTCGCCATGACCCGACCATTGGCTTTCGTATTCTCGTTGTCATGCCTGGCTCTGATCGCATTGGCGGCCCCGACGGTCGCCTTGGCCCAAGGCGTGTTAATCAATATCAATCCGGACGACAAGATCGCCCTCCCTCGTCCGACGATCATTATCTATCCGCCGCCGCACCCGATTCCTCTTCCGCATCCAGTCCCTCCTTCGCCGCCGCCCGCGACGTACAAGATCAAAGAACTAAGCGTTCAAGCGAAACTGGTCGAGCAAGTTGCCAAGGTGCAAGTCTCGCAGTCGTTTGTCAACACGGGCAGCCGACAAATGGAAGTCTGTTTTGTCTTTCCGCTTCCTTATGACGGAGCGGTCGATCAATTGACGCTGCTCGTCGATGGCAAAGAATTCGCTGCAAAACTGCTCGATGCCAAAGATGCTCGCAAGATGTATGAAGATATCGTCCGTAAGAATCAAGACCCTGCACTGCTCGAGTGGATGGGGACGGGGTTATTTAAGACGAGCGTGTTTCCTGTCCCGCCAGGTGCCGAGCGAAAAGTCACACTGAAGTATTCGCAGCTTTGTCGCAAGCTCGACGGCGCGACCGACTTTTTGTTTCCGCTGAGTACGGCCAAGTACACGTCGCAGCCGGTCGAGCAGGTTTCATTCAATCTGTCGATCGAGAGCGAGGCCGATATCAAGAACATTTATTGTCCCACTCACTCGGTCGAAATCAAACGGCCCGACGACAAGCACGCGACGATCAGTTACACGAGCAAGAACGAAATCCCCTCGTCCGATTTTCGATTGTTCTGGGACGTTGGCAAGGGACACGTCGGCACGACGGTCTTTACCTATCGTCCAAGCGAGAGTGAAGATGGTTACTATCTCATGCTCGCCAGTCCTGAAATTAAGTCCACCGATGCCGAACGGCCGAAGAAGACCGTGTTTTTTGTACTGGATCGTTCCGGCAGCATGAGCGGCCCGAAAATCGAACAAGCCAAGGCGGCCTTAAAGTTCGTCCTCAATAACCTGCACGAAGGCGACCTGTTCAACATTGTCGCGTTCGATACCGAGTTGGAAAGTTTCAAGCCGGAACTGCAAAAGTTCAGCGAGGAAACACGTAAGCAAGCACTGGGCTTTGCGTCCGGAATCTACGCAGGCGGCGGAACCAACATCGACGGGGCGTTGAAGCTGGCCATGAGCCAACTTAAAGACAGCCATCAGCCGACGTATGTCCTGTTTATGACGGACGGAATTCCGACGGTCGGCGAAACGAACGAGGCCAAAATCGTCGCCAATGCGAAAGCGTACAATCAAATCAAGGCCCGCATGTTTGCCTTCGGCGTCGGTTACGACCTGAACGCGCGGCTGCTCGACAAACTCGTTCGCGACCAACGGGGACTGAGTGAGTATGTTCGTCCGAACGAGGACATCGAAGCTCGCGTGAGTGCGCTCTATAGTCGGATCGGTTCGCCCGTGATGACCGATTTGACCCTCAAGTTCGATGTCGATGGACTCAAAACGGAAGATGGCCAAGCGATCAATCGTTCATATCCACGGGAAGTGACCGACCTTTTCGCGGGCGAACAATTGGTCGTTGTCGGCCGTTACAAAAAGTCGGGCAATGCGAAGATTATCGTCACTGGCAACGTGAGTGGCAAAGAACAACGGCTCGACTTTCCGGCGAAGTTTGTTGAGAAGTCCCATGATGAGTCGTTCGCCTTCATCGAAAAATTGTGGGCGATGCGCCGCGTCGGCGAAATTCTCGATGATCTCGACTTGAAGGGGAAGAACGACGAACTGGTCAAGGAATTGGTTGCGTTGGCGACGAAACATGGAATTCTCACGCCGTATACGTCGTTTCTGGCTGATGATCGCACGAATCTTCACGATTTAACGGGCAACTCGACTAGAGCAAAATCGAATTTGGAATCGCTCGCGCGTGACACCGACGGTCGGGCGGGTGTCGCGCAACGAGTCGGCAAGTCAATGCTCCAAGGAGCGGGCGAAAAGGGAGGCGATGGAAACTTAAAGGCCGCTCTCGACTCGGCTAAATTTGCCGCCGACAAAGACACCGCGTCACGCGCAATGGGCGGCGTTGGCGGCGGTGCGGGAACCACTGCGAGTTCACCCGCTGGTCGAAACGCCGCGCTGCCTGCCGCACCGGGACAATTGAACGCACCCGCCGCGTCGGGCGCACCCGTCTACGTCGATAGCGAAGACAAAGTCGTTGTCGCCAACAACGTCCGTCAGGTCGGTCGCAAGGCGTTTTTCAATCGCAACAATCAATGGGTTGATTCCGCCGTGACCGAAGCCCAAGAGAAAAACATCGTGCAGATCAAACGCTTTAGCAAAGAGTATTTTGATCTCATCGACAAATACGGCAAGGACGTGACAAAGTACATGGCCTTCGACGAGCCAGTGACGGTTGAACTCGGTGGCCAAGCCTATTCGTTTTAAGCCACCGCGAAGTTTCGCAATTAGAACTTTCCGTAAATTCTGTCGCGTTGCGATTGGTGATAGGCGTTTTTTTCCGCCTGAGTCATTTTCGAGAAATCGGGCGGTGTTGGCTTCTCGTGGGAATGTTCATGCGTGTGAGCATGATTATCGTGACTATGACTGTCGCCGGAAGGGCAGGCGCACTTTGCCGGTGTACTGCCACCGCAACCGCAAGATGATTTGGACATGTTGTTTGCCTGAGATAACGTAGAAGAAATAATCGAGATAGTTGATGTCGTAATCGGACCGTGCGAATTGGGAAACGGATCGACGGAAATACGCGAAAGTGGAAGTGCGGGAACCGAGATCGCACTCGACCGGGCGTAACTCATCACGCTCGTCTGCAACTGCATATCGTCGGCCAGCGACCGATAGGGCCGAATGTGTAGTTTTTCCAAGACCGCGTGATACCCCCGCACGCCTTCTTCCGCCGAGATTTCTCCGTCGGCAATCAGCCGCAAGAATTGCACAAACGCCAATTGATGTTCGCTGCTGTTGATCTTGCGACCATACAGGGCAGCGCGCGCACCATATTTCTTCGCTTCGGCCAGCATCTTGAACGCATCATAGGTTGTTCCGGCCGAGCCGCCCAAAATACCGACGATCAAATGAGGATCGTAGGATACGAGTTCCTCCATCGCCTTTGGACCGTGATAAACGATTTTCAAAAAGACGGGCCGACCCGGTCGAGCGACACCCGCCAAGGTTCGTGCGATGTGATCGTTGACGAACGACGGAATTTGTTCTGCAGAAAGATTGCTCGGCGAATTCGGATCAAAGACCTCCAGAAAATGTCGGAAGCCTTTCCGTTCGGCCTCTTCTCGAAACCGGTTGTATTCTTCGAGTACAATCAAGTCGTCGGCCAGTCGATTATTGAACGTCACGCTGTACAGCCCCAGATTTGCGCCACGAAAACGCTCGCTGGGCGAACAATCGACGTGACCACATTGCAAATGATCGAGCGAGGCTGAGCGAAACGGCCGGGCAGGCTCTTCGAGATAGCGACCATTTCGCACGACAAAAACATCACTCGCGTCATTCGCCCGACCGGCGGGCGTGATTGGGCTATTTTCAAACAACCGCTCTTGAATCGTCAGATGTTCATTCGTGTGAGCCGACATCAGCATGATATCGACGATACCTTGCGCGACGATTTGGCGAATTTGCTCGCGATAGTCGGCCAGTGTACGAACCTTCAACTCGTTCGTGTGGGCTTCCGGAGATTTGCCTGGAGCCTCGACGCCGAAACCCATATCGGCGTCCTTCGCGTCGGCCAAGATAAAATCCTTGGCCCCCGACGGATCGGCGTGAATTGCGGCAAGTTTTCGGTCGAGGGACTTCATGGGAAAACGATGAATGATGAGCGATGAACAATGAATAATGTTTCTATTTGCGTTTGAGAACCTCGCTGAGGGTTTCGCGCAATGTTGCTGCGCTGTTTTTTAAACCTTGTAGTTCCTTGGGCCAAAGGTCGATTTCGTGCGTGGCCAGGACGCCCGCTCGACCGACGACGGTGGGAACGCTGATGGATACGTCACGCAGGCCGTAACAACCTTTTTGTAAACTGGAGACGGGCAGGATGCGTCGCTTGTCGAGCGCGATTGACTCGATCACTTCTTGAATCGAAAGACCGACGGCGAAACCGGCACCCCCTTTTTTCTTTATGACTTCCGCACCGGAGCCTTTCGTGCGAGTGAAAAGTTCGTTAGCAACTTGCGGATTCCAACCGGAAAACTTTTCGAGTGGCAACCCGGCCGCAGTGGCACTCGACCAGATCGGGACCATGCTATCGCCATGCTCACCGAGGATTACTGCATTTACTTGAGTGGGTGCGACGTTGAGCTTGGCTGCGATCAGACTGCGAAACCGAACGGTGTCGAGAACCGTGCCCAGCCCGATCACTTGCGACGGGGCGAGTTTTAGTTTTTGGCCCGCGAGATAAGTCAGAATATCGACCGGGTTCGAGACGACAACGACAATCGCGTCCTTCTTATATCCAACCTTTTCAATTTCGCCGAGAATGCCGAGAAACAATTCGACATTGCGATTGATCAGGTCGAGCCGGCTCTCGTCCGGTTTGCGTCGCAAGCCGGCCGTGATGCAGATCACATCGCTAGACGGAATTTGCTCGTATCCGCCTGAGGTGATGACCTGATCGGCCATCAAGGATGAACCGTGCAGCAGATCAAGAGCTTGGCCCCCGGCCATTTCGGGATTGGCATCAAGCAGAGCAATCTCGCGCACGACCTTTCCCATTTGCAAAGCAAATGCCGTGCAACTTCCGACCAATCCCCCGCCGCCAATGATGGAAACTTTCATAATACTTCTATATTCCTAAATGGTTCCTTGCTCACTGTTCATCGCTCACTGTTATTTCTTCAACGCTTCCAGCACCCGATCCGTAATCATCCGCACGAGTGCTTCCTGGTCGATGTTAGCGACACTATTTCCGGGAGTACTCGCTACACTGCCCGCTCCCGGCCCCATCGGTGGTGGTGGTTCAAACGCGCGACGTTCGACGCCGGAGTTTCGCCAACTGTCGCGGAAGACATCGTTGGCACAAATGTCGCAGTTTTGCATCTCTGGCGTCAGTCGCGGATCGCTATAGCCCCATTGTTGTTTGAGGTCGAGCAGTTCCTTTTCTTTTTCCTTCGAGAGATAATTCACCTTACCCAAATCGCGGGCCATCATCAGCATCCGGCAATAGGCGTCGAGAATTTCAGTCCACCAATAGGCCTTTTCAACCGTGTCGCCCCAACTCACGGTCCCGTGATTGGCCAGAATCACGACGTTCGACTTCTTCACGAACGGGAGAATTGTGTCGGCGAACATTTGCCCACCCGGCGTTTCGTACTTGGTGATCGGCACGTCGCCGAGAAAGACCTCGACCTCGGGCAGAATGCACTGCGGGATCGGTTCACGAGCAATCGCAAACGCGGTCGCGTGTGGCGGATGACAATGCACCACGCTCTTCACGTCGGGCCGCTCTTTCATAATCGCCAGGTGCAACAGCACTTCGCTCGTTCGTTTGCGCTTGCCGGAGATTTGCTTTCCCTCCATATCGACGACGCACAAATCGTCGGGCTTCATAAAGCCTTTGCAGATCAAAGTCGGCGTGCAAAGAACCCGGTCTGGGCCAAGGCGATAGGTAATGTTGCCGTCGTTGCCCGCCGCAAAGCCTTTGGCATAAATGCGTCGGCCGATATCGCAAATTTCGTCTTTTAAGTGTTGCAGGTTCATAATCACTTAGCGTGTGGAAAAAAAGGAATTGTGTGTTGGTAGTGTCAAATCAAAATATGCAGGCAAGTTACGTTTTGTCTAACCGACTTCAATGTTATCTAATATAGCCGCATTGTACGCATCGACCGGTTTTTGGTCGGGATAAAACGGCTGGGCCGCTTCGCCCCCTTCGCTAAACGCAATCAAACTCCCGTGTCCCGCCCCCATGTCGTCATAGACGATCAACTCTTCCGCCGTGGCGGGCGTTTCTCCTCGCAGGTTGGCGAGTGACAACGGAATGGTCACGCGATACGATCCTCCCTCAAGGGTCGAATGTCGACGACTGAGTGTTACTGTGCCAATGACTTTGCCAATTCGCATGATCGCGATTCCAAGGTTGTTATTCTGTTCTCTCGCCCCGCTACATCCATGTTTTCTGTAATGTGGCTTTTTGCTGAATGATGAAGCGTCCTTTCGCGAAGCGAAAGACGACAATGTTTGTTAGATTAAAATGTGCTTCAATCCTTCGGGACACTTTCGCGGCGCGCCGCGAACAAAATCAGCGACGATCTGTTTCACTTCCCACTCTCCCCGCTTTGCCGGATCAAGAACCAACAAGTTGGCTCCGACCGCAATCACGGCCGACGCGATTTTCGCCCGACTTTCGCCGGTCACGGCTCGCACGCCTCGTATACGATTTGCCAAGCAAACGGCCGCCACGGTTTGGCTCGTAAGTAGCAAACCGGTCTGACCATTTTTGGCAACTTCATCAGTCAATTCGCCAATCACCGCCGCAAGTCCGACATTCGCGAGGCGTACGACCGTCGCGCCAAGTTGGTTGAGCGAGTGAATCAGTTTAACCGGTTCGTAGTTTGTTTCCGCCAACCCTAATACGACGGAGGTGATTTGCGATGCGACCGGTTTATTTCGGTTCGCACCCACCACCCGCCATGACAACTCCACCTTTTTTTCCTTCAACAAATCCCGCACGGCGGGCGTTACAATCGCGCCCCGCTGGATGCTGACGACTTGAATTCCCCCGAGTTTTCCTCGCAAATGTTCGAGCGTCACAACCTTTCCGTCGAGAGCCAGTTCAGCCGCGTTGACACTCGTTGTTGGCGTGGAAGTGATCGCGCGTTTCGGCAACATCGACTCAGCATTGAGTCGAGCCAGCACTTCGCGGACAATTTTCTCCACATCAACGGACATTGTTGTGTTTGTGTTCCAGGTCTTTATTTAGTCGTCGCAAATTCCCAGCACGCTCCAGCGAACCGGCGTGTTGTTGCTCTTCAACATTTCGCGAGTTCCCTTGCCGTCGCTCGTGATAATCACACGTTCGCCCCGTCCGGCACCCAAATTGTCGACGCTCAACACGGGATCGCCGTCCGGTTTATCATCGGGACCAAGCGGCTGTACGATCAACAGCTTCCAGCCACCCAGTGAAGGGTGCTTTACGGTTGCGGTCGTCGTTCCTACTACAAGGCCGGTTTGCATTTTGTTATAGCGAGCGATTAACTTCCGTAGGTCAGGTACCCCGTACCTGACATTATCCATGCCATTAAGGTGTCGATTGCATTGTTCGTTTGAATCTGACGTAAGTTGTCAGGTAAGGGGTACCTGACCTACAAACTAATCACTTTTCTAAGCTTTACCCAAAATTCTCAAATCATCAATCAACGAGCAACGTCGCTCGCGAGTAAACGTCAGCGGCGTTGTGACGCCTTCGCCGGTCGGTGTGGCGATGGAAAACGAAATGTATCCTTCGCCACCCAAACCCAATGCCGCCATACACGGACCATTCTTCACGAACAACGTCGTGTCCATCACGCGGCCCATCTTGGTCATGTTGCGAACATTGTGGCTATGAATGATGCTCGTATGGCGGAAGCCATGTTCGTACTGCTGCGCCTTGGCGATGCACTCATCGACATCTTTACAACGGACGAACGGAATGAACGGCATCATTTGTTCGACCGACACGAACGGGTTGTGTTCGTCGGTCTCGCCGAAAATGAGTTCCGTTTTTTCGGAAATGTTTTTGCCAATTGCGCGAGCTAGAACGACCGCATCTTGACCGATGAATTCTTTCGTGGCGACGTCGTGCTTATGTGTCCCTTCACCCACGGTGCTGATCGCTTTCGCGGTCAACGCATCGACTTCTTTGGAATTTAGCCGCACCGCTCCTGCCCGCTCCATGGCTCGCATCATTTCGTCGAACACGCTGTTGACGACGAAAACTTCCTTTTCGGAGATGCACAACAAGTTATTGTCGTAAGAACCCCCTTGAATAATGCACCGCGCGGCCCGATCCAGATCGGCCGTTTCATCGACGACGACGGGCGGATTTCCTGGCCCGGCGACGACCGCCCGCTTGCCACTGTTCAAGGCGGCCCGAGCGACGACTGGACCTCCCGTCACGCAGATCAGCTTGATCCCACGATGTTTGAAAATCTGTTCCGCCGATTCGAGAGTCGGTTCGGCAATCACACAAATCAGATTGTCGATTCCCAGATCGCGATAGATGGCCTCATTGAAACGGCGGACACCTTCGGCGGCAATTTTCCGCCCACTCGGGTGCGGATTGACAACCAGAGTATTTCCACCCGCGATCATACTGACGGCGTTGCCGGTGATCGTCGGCAACGAGTGCGTGACCGGCGTGATAGCACCAATCACGCCGAACGGGGCATGTTCGATGACCGCTAGTCCATGATCGCCGCTGAAGACTTCGCTTCGCATGAACTCCACGCCGGGGGTTCGTTCGCCGAGTGTTTTCAGCTTTTCGATTTTATGTTCGAGCCGGCCGATTTTGGTCTCGTTCATTTCAGCCGTGCCCAATTCGACGCATTGGTCGATGGAAATGCGGCGAATGTGGTCGATGATCCGTTTGCGGTCGGCCATTGTTCGCTCGCTCAATTGCTCAAATGCTTCCGTCGCGGCCGCCACCGCTTGATCAACACAGGTGAAGACGCCAAAGCGGCCCGCATACGAACGGCCGCCAGCACTTCCACCGAGGGCGTTAAGTTGCGGCTGCAATTGGGACAAGACCTGAGCGACAACGTTGCGAATTAAGGTTTCCGTAGCTTGCATAGTAAGAACTGTCGTTACGGTGTTGAGTTTCAGTAGTTGGATTTACATTGTCG
>JAYUFG010000408.1:0-4179 GCA_043738845.1 Planctomycetaceae bacterium | reverse complement strand
CCCTGTTGGAAGTCCGTTAGCGGCGTCCACGTCGGGACGGAGGCCGTTGCGTTCGTTGTTTTCCAAACGCCACCATTTACTGCGGCAATCCAGATCGTGTTGGGATCGGTAGGATGGGTGACCACCGACTCAATAGAACCAGTCGTAGGGTTATTGAAACCAGTATTGATGACTTGCGATTGTCCGTTCGTGCCGGGAGCCGGTCCTTGCGCAACCCAAGTAACGGCCGACGAGGACGGGCCGCAGGCCAAGAAAAACGTCAAAACGCACCCAAAAAGTGTGCGCGATAGGGTCGAGTTCATTAGCGATTCCCAATGAGTTCCGAGTGAAAACAACGATTCCCAGCCCATCAGCATAAGGCAGACTGATATAGGCGTCAATGAATTGGCGGAAATTCCCGAAGTAGAGGCCAGTCGCAGCACTGCATTACGCAGGATATTATCCAAAAGGAACCTTGGGTTTTCGGCAGAGCGAGGAAAGCAACCGAAGAAACAGCTGCGCCACACGTCTTGGGAGCGTCTCCTATCGCGAGGCTGCAATGGGATTCCTGACGTATCAACCTCAAAACACCGGCTGTATCTGTTTCAATCGCGTTTCCGTTTCCGCCATGAGTCCGTTCTCGCTCGCGTCGTCCTGTCCTTCATACGTGACGGAAAAGCGTAGAAACGCACCGGCATCGTCCCACGGAACGGTCACAATCGAATGCTGCTCAATCAGATATTGGCTTGCGGCCTCAGCATTGGCGAATTTCGTTCCATCCGCCAAGCCCTGCGGACTCTTGGCGTACAGAAAATACGTCCCGCCTGGCATCTTGCAGGTAAACCCACACCGACTTAACACGTCCACGAGTTTTTTCAGCCGTCGCTGGTACTTCATGCGAACTTGGCCGGGGATTTTTTCGTCATCGAGCGCGGCCGCAGCCGCTTTTTGAATCGCCATGAATTGGCCTGAGTCGCTGTTGTCTTTCACGTCAGAAAGTGCCCGGACAATTCGCTCGTGACCACAGACCCAACCCAACCGCCAGCCGATCATGTGAAAGCCCTTCGACATTGAATGAATTTCCACGCCGACATCTTTCGCGCCGGGAACTTGCAAGAAGCTGAGGGGTGCCCCTTCATAGCTGAGCATAATATGGGCGGCGTCCTGCACGACGACAATGTCGTTCTGCTTCGCGAAGTCGATCACTTGTTCGTAGAACGCCCGCGTGGCGACCTTGCCCGTTGGGCTGTTTGGATAATTCAACACGAGCAGTTTGGCTCGCTGGAGAATGTCCTTGGGAATGGTCTTTAAGTCAGGAAAGAAGTTGTTTTCTGCCAGCAAAGGCAAGCGATGGACATCTCCGCCGTAGTATTTGGTGTGCGTTCCGGCGACGGGATAGCCCGGCACCGTCATCAACGTCACGTCACCCGGATTGATGAAGGCGGCGGGCAACATGGCCAGCGCGGTCTTCGAGCCGATACAGTGATTGATCTCGATATTGGGATCGAGCGTCACGGAAAAATTCCGCTGCATGAAGCGCGCGACGGCTTCTTTATACGCAGCAATTCCGTTGTCGGCGTAACCGCGATTGCTGGGCTGATTGATCTCGCGACCCATCGCGGTGCGGACGCTCTCGGGAGCCATCTCGTCATTTTCGCCAATGCCAAAGTCGATCAGCTTTCGCTCCGGATGCTCGGCAAGGGCTTTGCGTTTGGCCCGCTTGATCTTCTCGAACTTGTAGATCTCGGTGCCTTTGCCGTAATTGATTCCGCCGATACGCTCGGCGAACAGTTTTTGAAAGTAAGGATCGGACATGAGTAAAAGGTATTTTGGTGATGGGTGTCGTGTTGTGGTGGATAATCGGAGATTCGCCAGATTACCGCAGAAAAACGGGGACGGCAAGGGTGACAGGGTTTGCCGACCATTCGGGCCGTCAGCATTGTCATTCTCCCTGCGAAGGGTGCGGCCCAGGTATGAAGGGGGGCCGCCCGAGAATATCGTCGCAGCCAGATTCACGTGGTCGATGACCGCGCCTGACAGATTCGGCGTCAAGCCTTATTTACGGTTGACGATCACCATAAAATTGAATGTTACCAGGTTGATTGCGAAGTTTGAGGCAATCTCTTCCGGCGTGTACTCAAGTGATACCACATCGCCGGGAGCGATCAACAACCGTTCTCGTGGGTCGTGCATGGCCCGCTTCACATCGACGCGATTCTCGATCAACTCGCCGCTCGGCAACTTGCGTGAGACGATCACCCGCGTGGGCGGGACAATGTTGCCCGGATTGCTGTTGCCGCGAAAGTTCTGGCCGAATCGGGTCCCCCGGCGGACCGCCTGCGGAACCGGTCGATAACGCCAGCGCACCCACCACATCCAGGTCGTAATCTCGTGGCAAGCGAACTTGTCCACCGGGCAGCAACCCCGCGCTGAAGTAGTATTCGTTCTACCGCGTTTCCAAATAGACCACGTCTCCCGACAGCAACTTGATATCTTCCGGACCGAACGGAAGAGGTTGGCCGGGAGCAATTCGCAAAGGAATGCGGACGCTACTCCGCTCGGTTTTGGCCGTTTGCGTTCGCGAATGTGCAGGTCCGCGTTGGCGAAATCCCAATCGTCGATTTCCGACCGGATTATTTCCGAGCGTCTGGCTCCTGTGTGGGCCGCAAAAACAAACATTGGATAGACCCATTGCGGGGCGGTCTTTTGATCCCGCACGAAATCCAAGACTTCTTCGGTTTGGCCAATAGGCAGTCCCACATCTCCTGGATTTGATTGGCCGTCAATGGTCTGCGTGCCACTTAGCGTTCGATCCGATCCCAAGTCCGAAACGGTTGCCGGCTTCGGCGTTTGCCGAATTCCAAACGGCCAAAGGTCTGCTCGAATTCCACTTCCACAAGTTGACGCGGCAAGGCGAATCGGTTCCAAACGTGACTCAGCGTTTCGATTTCGCACACGATGGTGTCGGGGGCGACGGTCCTACCCCGCTGCCCTGCTTCGGCCAAGCGTTTGTGAGTGTAACCCTGAAGGCGATCCGTCGTAAGCGACGCCAATGGAAGGTCTTCGCCCAAATGCGTGAAGAAGTGGCGAAAGTGGGTGCCTTCGGTCGTGAGGCTGATTTTGGCTCCCTCGGGAAAACTGTCCCGATAATTGGTCCAGAGCGTCCGCAAGGTTGTCGGCGGCGGCGGTGGGTTCGGCAGTACAATTTTGCTTTCGAGCTTGCCGCCGCTGACGATGAATAGCACCGCGTCCATGTCGGCGGTGGGACTTGGCATCATTCCCGTGTTGATCCGATGCAGCGTCAATTCGACCTGCTTGCAAGCGGCCTCGGCCTCCTGCGTGATCGCGGTTTGCAGGGAGCGGCGGAACGGTTTGCCGCCATAGCGAAATCGAATGTAGAACGTGTCGCTAATTTTTTGCAAAGTCGCCATGTTGGTCCTCGACGGTGGAATGTAGCGTCCAACCGACCGATGGCGATGCACACCCGCATAAGCTCCCTATAAAACCTCTATGTGTGGCAAAAAAGTGGCAAAAAAAGCGGGCAGTCAAAAGAAAAGGGACTCACAGCTTAGCCGCAAGTCCCTTGCAAATTAGAGTTTACGATTATTTTTTGATCGTAAAAACAAGCTGGGGAACTAGGATTTGAAGCTGCTTTTTCAAAATAGTTTTGGCAGGGCAAAGGCAGGGGAAACGCGAGTTTTCTCGACACTTTTTGCCAAAATAAAAAATTCGGCGTGGGAGCCGTAGGGGACCGGAATGGCCCCTTTTGTTACCAAATTGATACCAAGATTCGAGGGTACTAGGCCGGGCGACCTAGACAACCGGCGAACCCCTTGACAGGCCGTAACTATTTTGACGTTGCCACGTTTTTTTTACAACCCCGCCCGCAGGTTTGTAGGGCGGTAGCGAAAAATACAGTGCGTCGGCTGGTCGTTTTCAGGGATTCAAAACGACAAGGAATCGGAAACATTTTGCCGTTTTCGCCAATCGTTGGTAAGCTGGGATTATGAGCAGCATAAACGAATCCCATCAAGCGTTTCATCGCGGCACCGCGCCGATCTTTGCGTTACTGACGCCGGAGCAAACGCAAAAGCTGGCACAGTTGCCATGCGATTCCTCGACCGAAGTTCGTCTGTCGGAATTGGCCGATAAATCGAACGAAGGCGAGTTGTCGGCTGGTGAACGAGCCGAATACGAAGC
>JAYUFG010000407.1:0-4185 GCA_043738845.1 Planctomycetaceae bacterium | reverse complement strand
CGTAATTTCTGCTAGCATGGCCGGTCTCCTTCCTTGGAATTCAAGGACAGAATACCCGATCAACAGAAATCACGGAATAGATAGATGGTGGACAGGTTTTTAGGCCGAGGTCGTCGTTCAAGACGCAGCCGCCTATCAACGCCTGCTTGCGGCCGCCGCAAAAATCGAACACGAACAAACGATTGCCGCGATCCGCGTGGGACTGTCCGATGTCGCGGCGGGACGAACGAAACCAGCCAGAGAGACGCTCGCCAAACTTGCCAAAAAACGCGGCATTCGACCCATCGAATTCCCTTGACATGACTAAGTCGGCCTTTGTAGGATTAACGGGGTAACGGCATAACGATGTTTGCTTGATGTTGGTCGGTCGTTCACGAGTTGAAAACATGCGGCCTTTGGTGCGAAAACTCGCCGGTTTGCTTGCGATTTTGGTCTACGCGACCACGACGCTGCTGGGTCACGCGCTGCACGATCATTCCGGTTGCGAAGACACCGCCTGCGTTCATGCACATGTCGGTCATTCCGAACATGGCGGCGGCTATAATGACCATGAGAATGACGCCCACGACGGCCATTCGGAAACCTGTCACTCTGAGGAGGAGTGTCATTGCCATCACCTAGCGAGTCGTCATTCACCTGGTTGGAACGCTGCTCCACATTTTTCGGGGCACGATGAAGCGAACTGCTCCATCTGTCAGTTTCAGTCGCAAGGCCAACTCGCTGAAACGCCGCTGGTGGATTGTGTCGTGCGACTTGCGGGCGATTTCTATGTGGCTCCGCCCGATATTCTGCTTCGGCTTGATCTGAATCGCGCCTTCGATTCGCGGGGGCCACCTCTCGGCTTGGATATTTGCACGCTGGGTGGTTAATCACATTCATTGATGCCGTGTTTCGGCAAAGACCGCGCGCTGGTTCGCGCGCGTTCTGGGCGATGTGATTTACGCTCAGCTATTTCCAGCGTATCTATCCAATTTCGGCGACCGATGTCGTGCGTTGCGATTTATATCGCGTTGCGCGATCCTTCGACGAACTTCAAATCCCATTTTCTTACTGAGGTTCTTATGCACTCCTGCGCTTTGAGATCGCGCTGCGCGCCCGCACGCGGTTTTACGTTGATTGAATTGTTGATCGTAATTTTCATCATGGGTCTTTTGATGGCCATGTTACTGCCCGCGATAAGTTCGGTCCGCGAGGCCGTTCGCAAAACGTCGTGTGCCTCGAACCTGCACCAAATGGGACTGGCCCTGACGAATTATCACGTGGCCTATAAGAATTTTCCCGCCGGTTATGAATCGAATCCCGATGACCCGCGAATGGGTCCGCCCGATTCGGAAACGAACGATGCCGGGCCAGGTTGGACGTTTCAAATGCGGCTGCTCCCCTTCCTCGACTCCGGTCCGCTGCATCGGCAATTTCGTTTGGACAAACCGTGTTGGGCACCAGAAAACGCCACGCCCGCCGCAACCTCGGTTCCCTTTTTCCTATGCCCATCGTCGGACAGCGAAACCAACACCTACGACGTTCTCGATGGGAACGAAACCAAACGGGCGACGTTTGGCCGCACAAATTATGTTGGAAATGCAGGCCAATACGACTGTTGGGACGAAAAAGGGGATTGGTCATCCATTGCCAATGGTCCCCTGTATCGCAACTCTCACGTCCGTATGTCGCAGGTGACCGACGGATTGGCCCAGACGATTTTCGTGGGTGAACAATCGTCGAAACATCACGATTCGACCTGGGTCGGGATCGTCCCGGGCGCACAAACGTGTCCTGGGTCGCGGTTCGCAGGATTGACCGATTGCGACTTGGCCGCCACGCAAATCCTCGTTCACAGCGGGCCATCGGCCGACGAAGACCCACCGTTTATACATGGCCCGAATGTTAGTCCGAAAATCGATGCGATGTGGTCCGATCATGTGGGCGGAGGCAACGTGCTTTTCGGCGACGGACACACGCGGTTCATTTCGTCCGAGATCGACCCGAACACGTGGTGGTATCTTTCGACGATGAATGGCGGTGAATTGGTCGAGGTCGACGCCAACTAAAAAACTTCGCTAACGCCATGTCTGGCCTTGGTGTCGATGCCCCGTCTAGCATTTTGCAACCTATTTTGCACATTCTAAATTTTATCTGAGGAGTTTGTCATGCAATTCAATTCGATTTTGTCGCGACGGATATCGGTCGCGGTAGTGTTGCTGGGAATTCCATTGGGCGGTTGTAGTCGCGAGCCGCAGTTGTCCAAGCAGAATCAACCGCTCGTTGACAAAGTTTACACAGCCGTGGCCGCACACAACGACGTATGGTTGGCCAGCAACGAGCGTCTCGTCAAGGAAGTTCACGAGAAACATCAAATGACCGACGGAGAATTCGAGACCTTTGAGGCGATCTTGAAGCAAGCTCGCGAAGGGGATTGGAAAGGTGCCACAAGTGCCGCTCGCTCGCTGTCACAGGCCCAAGAGCCAAACGGAGAAATATCCTCGCAACGCAGCCAGAAACCTACTCGCAAAAAACCAAGCAAAGGAGGCCAATGAATTGGCACCTTCGCGATAAATACCGCGACCGTTGGCACATACTTGCCCGGTCAGGGAACTGCCATTGTCAATCCAGAGACCTGCGATAGCGACGACGACTGCTTTTATGTGGGCACAACTCGTTGCGGTCGTTCGTCGCTCGTGCGATTCATTCGCCGAAGAACGAGAAACCGATCCCAGCGACACATGGGAGTACCTCCGCAGTCAATAATTTGGCACAGTCTTGCAAAGTTGTTATAGTAACCCGGCGGTGAAAAATCCGCTTTCAGGCGTATCGATCTCAAAACTATTTCCGGGAGACGTCGATGAAGTATTACCGATTTTTCATGTTGGTGGCGACATTGAGTTTGTCGTTCAATTGGGACCGATCATTCGCGGACGATGTTCCATCCACGCCCGCCAAAACAACGCCTGACAAAACGCCCGATAAGCCGACGGACAACGGGGCCGACCAAGCCGCCGAAAAACCTGCCGAGCAAAAAACGTATCCCCGCCCGCCGTGGCATTTGATTGATACGTGGTGGAACATCGGCGAGGATGTTCCGTTTGAAAGCTACTCGATTGACGTGACAATTAGCGAAGACGTGCCCAACAGCGTGCGGATGTACATTTCCCCTATCGGGTTAGGGAAACTGAACAAACAGCAGTTTTACGGCGGCTTGCAAACCCGTTCCGACGGATACACCAAGCAGAACACGAAGCTTCGCGAGATTGGTCGCGGGCTGCTCTTCTCAATGTGGGGCGAACGCAACCACGAAGCTATTCGCCCAGCGGACGGCGGTTTTTGTCAAAGCTCGGGTCATGAAGGAGATTTTGTCAGCGTCCGTCGCCCTTACGAATGGAAAAAGGGGAAGTACACCTATCGCATTGCCAAAATGGATCGCGAAGAGGTCGAAGGCAAGCCGAGCACCTGGGTCGGCGCGTTTGTCTACTCACACGAAAAGGACGAAAACATTTTCGTCGGCGCGCTGCGGTTTCAGGGAGAGAATTTGGTGCTGGGAAAACAACTGGCCAACTTCATCGAGATTTATGGCGGGCCGATCCCTGTCAGCGAAATCCCCAAGCTGACAATCACGTTCGGAAATTTGACCGTCAATGGCAAGCCTGTTCTCAAACCGACCGCTTACGCGAACTACCCGAAGAACATTCCCGACTATGCCGAGGCGAAAGGAGAAGCGGGCCAGATTGTCGTCAAGGTCGGCGAACCGGTCGAGAATCGGACGCAACGTAAAGTCGATTTGCTGAAGAACTGACTGCCGACCCCTTCACTGCGCATGTCAAACGACCTGGTTTGGATGATTCCAGCCACTCGCGGGCGAGCGAACCTTGTGTATAATTTTGGGTTCATCTTGCTCGCGTGGCGATTGGCCAAGTGTATTGGCACCGTTCGATCTTAATCGCCCATGAACACGACCACCAAAACAGGAAATCATCGGCTATGCCAAGTTGCGTGTTAGCTTACTCGGGCGGTTTGGACACCTCGGTCATTCTCGGCTGGTTGCAGGACGAGGGTTATCAGTGCCACGCGGTCTACGTAGATTTGGGACAACCTTGCGAAGATCGTCAGGCGATTTTGAACAAGGCCAAAACGTGCGGCGCAGCGTCCTCGCGTATCGTCGATGTGCAAGAAGAACTCTGCCGCGACTTCGCC
>JAYUFG010000406.1:0-11122 GCA_043738845.1 Planctomycetaceae bacterium | reverse complement strand
AGCAGTGAGAATTGCGGAGGAATTCCACCATTAAGCACGACTGGACAAGCCAGCAGTGGCACACTCAAGCATCCTCAATTTGGAAAACTGATCGGCCGTGAAGTTTCGGCGGAAGGACCACTCGCCGAACGGTCCAAACATTTCGCGACGCAAGTTTTGGAACGTATGCAATCGGACCAATCGGCGACCGGTTATCACCTCATCGTCGAATCGGCTCCACCTGATCATGTCGGTTTAGGGACAGGAACGCAATTGGCACTCTCAATTGCGGCCGGATTTTGTCGGCTGCACGGCCAAGATGTCCCGGCGGCGGAACGGCTCGCCCAGCTCGCGGGACGGGGCGAACGCTCGGCGATTGGAACGCACGGTTTTTTACAGGGTGGTCTGCTGCATGAGGCGGGCAAGCTGCCGGGCGAATCGCTTTCACCCCTGGTCAGTCGCGTCGAGTTTCAGGCCGATTGGCGATTCGTTCTCATTCGGCCCGATCAGGAACAAGGGCTTTCGGGCGAGTCGGAAAAACGGGCCTTTGCCGCGCTGCCGCCCGTGTCGGAAAGCATTTCCAACGAACTTTGTGCCGAGGCAGAAACGCACCTGTTGCCCGCCGCGCGGAAAAACAACTTTGACAAGTTCGCGGCCAGCCTGGGGCGATACAGTCACTTGGCGGGCGAGTGTTTCGCACCGAGCCAGGGTGGGCCGTTCGCTGGTCAACACGGAGGGCGGCTCGTGGAACTGATTCGTTCGCTCGGTTTTTCGGGCGTGGGACAAAGCTCCTGGGGACCGACGCTGTTCGCCGTTACGCCCGACCAAGCCACTGCCGAAACCCTGGTCTGCGAACTTCATGAACGAGCAGGCGTCCCGCTCGACCTGACCATTTCCGCTGTTGCCAATCAGGGAGCGACGGTCGAATTGGTCGTTTGACGGATGAGCTTTCTCGGTTCCGATAATTCTGCGGACGGAATTTGCCAAACATCAAATCATCGGTTAAGGTCAAGCATTCGGATTTCCGCAACTTCGTTTCCGCCCTATCGCATTCCGCGACTCAAGGAAATTTCTGACATGTCCAACGGCGAGCAATTTGATTCCTGGGGCGAGCGGTGGATGCGCGTCTTTTGGCGGAAGCCAGCGACGACCGTGGCGGAGCGCACCCGTCGCCGCGTGACGGTGCATTTGCTGCCCTTTTTGTTTTTCCTGTACATCCTCGCCTATCTGGATCGCTTTAATGTCTCCGTAGCAAAATTGGGGATGAACCTCTCACCGCAGGACAATGGCCTCGGCTTCACCGATGCCATTATCGGTCACGGGGCGGGGCTCTTTTTTTGGGGCTATTGGATTTTGGAAATCCCCAGCACGGTGAGTGTCGCGAAGTGGGGAGCGCGCTCGGTCTTTGTGCGAATTCTTATCTTGTGGGGAATTTGCGCGGCGGTGTGCGGTTTGATCGGTCTGCCGCTGATGCACAATTTATTTGGTTGGCTGCCGCAGATTTCGCCCGACGGGCCATTGCACAGTGTGGCCGACTTTGTGAACCACCTGTCCGACAATGTGTCGTATCAATTCTATTTTTTCCGGTTCATGCTCGGGTTTTTTGAAGGGGGCTTTTTTCCGACGGTAATTGTCTTTTTGTCGTATTGGTTCCGGCAACAAGATCGAGCCAAGGCGATCGCTTGTTTTATGGCGGCGATTCCGTTTTCCGGGGCGATTGGCAATCCTCTCTCAAACTTGTTGCTCAGTGCCAATTGGTTTGGGCTGGTCGGCTGGCGATGGGTCTTGATTTTGGAAGGGGTCGCTCCTATCCTCGCTGGCATTGCCACGATCTTTTTGTTGCCGAATCGTCCCGGCGAAGTTGGCTGGCTCCCCGACGAAGAACGTAACTGGCTGACGGGAGAACTTGCGGAAGAAGCTCGCCAGAAACAGGGGCATGGCCATTGGGATTGGGTCCATCACTTGGGTATGGTGGCCTTATTAACGCTCGTCTATTTCGGCCTCAATGTTTCAAGTTATGGTCTGTCGATGTTCATGCCGTCGATCATCAAGTCGCAGATATTGCAGTTTATTCCCAATGACAAAACGGCGGACACTTGGTCCACCTGGATCGCGGCCGGGTACTATTCCGTCGCCGTCTTGGCGATGTTGTTCAACGGTTGGCATTCCGACAAAAAACAGGAACGCATCTTGCACGTCTCGATACCTTTGGCGATTCAGGCCGTTGGGATTTTTCTCGTGGCACTGTTTGACCATGTTCCAATTTTGCCCCTCGTGATCTTGATCGTCATGGTGGGTGCCACACACTACACGCATTTGCCCGCGTTTTGGCCGATTCCAACCATGTTTTTGGGAGCGATTGCCGCCGCCTCCGCAATTGGCTTTATTAACATGGTCGGCAACCTAGGAGGCTATTACGGCCCCAGCATGGTCGGCAAAGCGGCGAGTGAGGACATTTCTTGGTTGAAGGGCTATCTCGCCAAAGACGATTCAGCCAAGACCGGTTCCGAATCGGACAGGGTATTGAAATCACTCGACTCGGCCACAGATATCACGGCCGTAAAAGCGTTACTCGATTCGACAACCGTTCCGGTCGAGCAACAGCTAAGCGACGATCAACGTAAGCGGTTGTCGAATCTGGAGGCGAATCTGTCCGAAGGACAAAAACTCTCGCCCGAACGACAGTTGCAAATTTTCAAAAGATTGTCGGCAATTCGTCTGCGGGCAAAAATCTCGCAAGAGGAGCAAGAGCAACTGATCGCTTGGTTGGGACAAGGTGCGAGCTATGCCTCGGGCTTGAAACGGCTCGCCCCCTGGCCACTCCTTTCGGCAACGATCATTCTGCTCGTCGGTTACTCCCGACGGAGAAAAACGGAGAGTCGCTAAAGGAGATCCCCTGCCAAGTTGACGCGAAAGTTGCTGTTCTTTCTGCAAATAGTGCTATAATCAAGTGGGCTTCCGCAAGGCGTGATTCCCTTTTCTTGGCGAGGTGTCGTATGAACGGTCGCTACTTTCGTTCGTCGTCCGTGTTCGTGGGTGTTTGCCTGACGTTGCTCGTGTCGCAACCAACCCATGCCCAACCTTTTCGGGCCAATTTCAACGAGCCGGGGTATCTTGGACTCGTTGCCGATGATCGCCAAGAAACGGGCCGCGGCGTTCGCGTCATGGAAGTCGTGAACGGCGGGCCAGCCGACAAGTCGGGTTTGCAAGCGGGCGATTTAATCACCGCGATCAATGGCACCGCCGTCCGCGAGATGAAAGATTTTGCAACCCTCGTTGGCCCTTCGTCACCGGGAAGCAAGTTGGCGTTTCGCGTCGAGCGGGCCAGCCGCGAGCAAGATTTCGCGGTCACGCTGGGGACACGGCCAAAAGCCGAGGAACGCCGCTTTTCTGAATTTGGGAAAATTCCCGAAGCGGGCAATTCACCACTGCCGGAACCCGCCACGCCCGCGATATCGCCACCCAATCCGTCCTCTCGGGAACAACCGCGAATCACAACGGGTCGGCCGTTGCTCGGTGTGCAATCGTCGCCAATCACCGAGACCGCGCGGCGACGTTGGAATTTACCGCCGGGCGATTCGGGCGCGGTCGTCGATTCGGTCGTGGCGAATTCGCCCGCCGCTGCATCTGGATTGCGAACCGGCGACCTGATCGTGGCGGTCGACAACCGCCGCATTCGCGACCCGGAGGATTTGGCTCAGCGTATTCAAGCAACGGGCGTGGGGCGGAAAATCGAGATTGCCTACCTGTCGGGCGGACAAATCAGCCGTGTAGAGATCATCCTTGCTGATTCCTCTGCGTTGACTTCGCTGTCGAATTTCACCGCCGCTTCAAACTATCCACCCGTGCCAGACGGTCCGCCGCAACCGACCCAGGGAGTAACGGCTGCCAAACTGATCATGGAGCCACCCCTCATTTTGAAAAAATCGACCGACGATAAGAACCGGGTCGAACTTCTTGAGCAGCGAATTCGCGAGTTGGATGCCCGCGTGCAGGAGTTGGAACGTTTGTTGAAAACGCAAAAGGAGAAATGAGAACTACGAAACGCCGGGCGATTTTCGATGGCCCTCGTCAGTGTCAATGACGGTAAGACCATGTGCAATGAGTACGATTTCGCGGCCGCGATTTAGAAACCGCACATCATTAACGGTCGCGAGTGTCGCCTTTCACTTCGTAGCGGGGCCACATTGTGGCGTGTGCTGGACGCCATTCCCCCAAAGCTATCTCCAACGCAATTGCGTTATTTCTTCTCTTCCTGATGCGGGCCGAGAAGATAGGCGAACAAATCGAGAATCTCCTCTTTCGTCAGCTTGTCCAACAAACCCTTGGGCATCACCGACACGTCTGATTTCTTACGGGCGTCGATGTCGGCGACTTTAAGAATCGTCGGCTTCGGGCTGACGAGCGGGTTTTCCATCACTTGGACCTCGTCCTTCGTTTCGCTCAGGATGATGCCCGTGATCGGCTTGCCGCTCGCCATTTGGAACAACCACGTCTGATACTTCTCGTGAATCCGGAATGACGGCTCAATCACGTCCTTCAACATGTCGGTCGGCATGTTCTTAAACCGCATCGGGTCGAGCTTGGCCAAGTCTGGGCCGAACTGATTGCCAAATCCGTCGAGCTTGTGGCAACCGACACAGGTCGCAACGGTGAACAGATGCTTGCCATTGGCCAGATTGCGATCACTGGACAGTGTCTTCACATCATTCACCAAATCGTCGAGCTTCCAATCGGTCCGGGGGCGGCGGTCCTTAAGAAGGTCGTCCTTGATCTCTAGCTTGGCCGACGCCAAATAAGCCTCCGTGTTTTCAAGATAGGCGTCGAGGTCATTGACCACATACAACGCCGAGTACATTCGTCGCCAGTGGCCAGGATAGGTGCAAACGATGGGGTAAACGCCCGGCTTGGCCGGAGCATTGAACGTCAGCGATTCATTCTCGCGCGGTTGAATCAAGCGACTCTTCAGCATGATCTTGTTGGAGTTCGGAATGTAATTGCGAGCGGCCGCGTCAGGTGCCTGAGCTTGGGCTTCTCCCATCAGCCCAATTTCTTCGAGTGAGCCGGGCTGCGCGATCACCAAATTGTGCGGCATCATGTCGGCATTGTCGAAAATAATTTGCACAGGCACTCCCGCTTGCACCACGACCACATCCTTGTCATACGACATCCGCTCTGGCAGCGTATTGATGCGAATCACACGGACGCCGATTTTACGAAGTTCGGCCCGAGTTGCCTTCGCTTGATCGGCAGGCAACAACCCGGCCAGTTCATCGGCGAATTGCAATTCATCGAGAGCATCGGGCAAGGTTTTTTCTTGCGCGGAAAGTCCCTTCACGTTCGCCGTGAGGACATCAATCAGGGGCTTGGCCATCGCCTTGTCCCAATGTCCTTGTGGAATTTTTTGAATCGCTTGAATGGCGTCCGGCCGATCCGTGTTTTTGAGAACGAAGCCCGCCAAGGTGGCGAAGGTTTTCGCTTCTTGACCACGGACAGACACCAAGGCGTGCATCGCCGCCCGGCGGACAATCGACTCGGCTGCTTTATTGCCGACGTCGAATTGCGAACTGGGCATCGGTGCCGGTTGTCGTCCTTTTTGAAACACGGTTTTGTGATTCGCATCGGAAACGGTCAGCGTATATCCTTCAAGCCGCTTGCTGAGGTCGCCCTCCGTCCGGTTGTAAATCACGATGGACTCGATGGGGAGTTCCTTGCCAAGATCGACTTCCCACCAGGGGCTGTCGCCGTTTTCCTCGGTGTGCGTTTGGCCGCCGTCGTTGTAGACGCCGCTCTTATTTCCATCGATGGCCCGCTTGGCTTCGCCGCCGCTGGCGGTAGTCTTTTGCGTGGCCTTGCCTTTGCGAGCGACATTGACGCCGCCGCTGTAGACTTCGACTTCGGCCAGCGTGAGGGTCTTTTTCTTGCCCGGCAATTCAATCCGCACGAATTGGCCAAGCATTTCTTTGGCGCGGCCTTTTACAAGTTCCGATGGCAGACCGTTCAACAACGGCTCGACCTTGGCATATAAACTCGAACGAGCCGACAAGTCTTGCACGAAGGGCATCGCACTCGCCAAATCGGCCAGCGCGGTTGGCGACGATGTCGCCAGCTTCCAGGCGTTGTCGGCCCCACCATCGACGGCAATTAGGCTCACATATCCGACCTCGCGCAATGTTTGTCGCTTGGCCGACGTCGCGAGCTTTTCAATCTCGCCACGAACATCTTTCAGTTCATTCGCCTTGTGGCCCGACAGGAGCCGGGCCATATCGAACACGACACTTTCGTCGTTGACATCTTTTTTCGTATCGAGCGATGCAACCTGATCGAGCAGCACGCTCAGTTCGGGCTTGCTGTCGATTTTGGCGAGGTTCTTGAGTGCGTCACGACGTTGCTCATCGCGAATTCCGCTACGGAACAACAGTTCCAAGCTCACATTGCGATTGGCCGGGTTTTTGACGGCCATTTCGAGCAACTTGTCGTTGGCAATGTTGTGCAGAAAGAACCGCGTCCCGGCGTCGCTCTTGACGTTGACCGACTTGCCCGCCGAAACCGCACTCTTCCAATACGGTTCAAGCTGCTTCATCGTTTCGGTACGAGTGTAATCGAGATAGTAGTCGGTCGGAAAATCTTGCGTGATGAGAGCGATCTCGACCGCTTCGGGTTCGGTGAAGAAACTCGCGGCACGAACCGCTTCTAAACGAACGCGAGGATTCTCGTCCGCCGCCAACTTGCGCAACAGATCCAGCGCGTCGGGCACTCGATCTCGCCATGAACAGAGCACGCGAATCGCCGCCGCACGAGCGTGGAAGTCGGGCGAACCCAACAGTTGCTTGAGCAAGTCCTGATTGACGACGTTGTGACACTGATGGACCCAGAGGGCTTCTAGCAAATTGTGCTGATACTCTGGATTGGCCTTGTCGGCACTCGTGTCGCCGCTTCCAGCCGCTTTGCCACCGGTCGGTTGATTTAATCCCGCCACCCATTTTTGCACGGCAGCAATGACCTGTTGCGAATCTCGCGCGCCGAGTTCGATTTTCACGCGACTGCGAACGCGATCTTCCGGTTCTTTCAACAGTTCGAGCAGTTTTTCAATTGGCTCGCCAGCAATCTTGACCGGTTTGACGAGTGGGCGACCTTCATACGTGACGCGATAGATGCGGCCGTGGGTATGATCGCGACTCGGATCGCGGAGGTTGTGCTGCATGTGTCCGATGATCGGGTTTTGCCACTCGGTGAAATAAATCGCCCCGTCCGGCCCCATTTCCAGTGCAGAAGGGCGGAAGTTTGGGTCCGACGACAGCACGATTGGCTCGGCTTCGGTCGCGCCGAATCCGGAACCCTTGTCTTCGTACTTGTACTGCAAAATCCCCTGCACGCCGATCACGTTGCCAATCAACAGGTTGCCTTGCATCTCGGCCGGGAAATGACGGCTCGACAAAATCTCGGTGCCGGGGCAAGGGCGAGTCCGCTGCTTGAAGTACGGCTCGACGTGTGGGTGCTTTTTCGGATAGTCCAAGTGGCCCGAGAAAGCCGCAGCGAAATAATTGACCGCACCCGTTCCGTCGGTCACAAAATCTTGGCCCCAATGATCGAACACGTGACCGTGTGGATTCGCAAAGCCGTAAGGAACGTAGACCTCGAACTTTTGCGCCCGAGGTTCATAACGATATACGCCCGCGTTGACGGAGCGTTGCGCCGGACCGTAGGCCGATTCAACCTGCGTGTGATGGAAGGTTCCTTCTTGAAAGTAAAAGGCTCCGCCCGGATCAACGGCAAAGCTGTTCGACGAGTGGTGCGTGTCGGCCGAGTCGAGACCATGTAGAACTCGCGTGCGAGTGTCGCAATGATCACCGCCGGTTGAGTCTTTAAGGAACATCAAGTCGGGCACTTGAGCGATGAGAACGCCGCCGTTGTAGAACTGAAATCCGGTTGGATTGTGCAGATGATCGGCGAAAACGGTCATCTTGTCGGCAACGCCGTCGCCATCGGTGTCCTCAAAAATAAGGAGCTTGTCATTCATTTCGTCTTTTGGCTTCCAGTGGGGATACGACGGCCACACAGCCACCCACAGGCGACCCTTTACGTCCCAGGCCATTTGCACCGGCTTGGCCAATTCGGGCCAACGCTCTTCGGACGCGAACAGATTGACCTTCATATTTCTGCCGACACTCATCTTGTCGATGGCCTCTTTGCCATTGAGAAAAACGTGTTCGCCGTTCGGGCCTTGGCCTTTTTTATTGGTCGGCACAGGCACAAATGGGGACGTTTGACCATCGTCGATTTTCAAGTCACCGCCGTTGGCAACGGCCCAAACTCGCTGATCGCGAAGGGCGGTCATTTCGTCGAGAATTTTCATTTCCTGCTGGGCGACAACGCGGTTCGTCTGACCATCGACAAACTTCAAATCGGCCCGCCCGCCGAAGATCGAGTATCCGTCCGTGGTGCGATAGCGTTCGTACCAGATGAAGTTTTTGTCGTTGACGGCGGTGCGGAGTTTTTCTAGTTGGTCGGGCGACTTCACGGAAACGGTTTGGCCGGGGAACAGCGATTGCACGATTTTCGGAGCTAGAGCTTTGTCACCCAGGTCGTTCAGATGCACGCCGTTGATCGTGAGGGGCTGTTGAGCCTTTCCGTAAAGTTCTTTCGTGGTATCGAACAGATTGACGAACGTCACGCCGTTCGTTTTCGCCACTTCGTACATCGTGTTCGTGTAGAGTTGCAGCCGGGCGTTGTTCTCACTGCCGTCGGGCAGGTTGCGATCTTTCAAGTTCTCGTGTGCGATGGGTGAAAAAATGACGATGCGGGGAGCGGCCTTGCCGTCGAACTTTTTGCTCAGCGTATCCTTAACCCATTTGTCGAGTTCGTCTTTGAACTTCGCGACGCCGGTCTCGCCCGCGTAGGACTCGTTGTATCCGAAGAAGGCGAAAATCACGCTCGCCTCTTCTTTTTTCAACCAATCGTCAGGGCTGCCGAAACCGCTCGAGCGCAGGCGGCTAGTCATACTGACCTCGTCGCCCGAGAAACCGAGATTGCGAAACACGAGGTTGTGTTGCGGGTACTGATTTTGAATCAGCGTTTCGAGCCAGCCGACGTGCTGCATCCGTTCGGCCAGCGTGTTGCCGACGAGACAAATATGATCGCCCTTTTGGAGTTCGAGCTTTTGGGCCTGAACGGTCGAAGAGACGCCAAGTATGAGCGACAATGCAAGACAGAGTTTCAACTTCATACAACTTGGTTCCTGGGCAAGCAACGAGACGGAGCCGCGTGAAATCGAGGCTCGAAAATTCGGCTGCCAATAGTGAGGGGAAGGATTCAGGTGGGACTGATATTATGTCCTAAGCCCTGGCTCACTTTCAAGTAGAAAATTATGGGGAAATCACCGAATTTTTGGCCGCAGGTCAGTCAAATCGCGAGAATTCCGACCGCGCAAAAGAAAGCAACCCATGCTAAAGCATGGCCTAATACCGCCTGCGGCGGAAAAGTCCGTAAACGGACTTACGATACGACAATTCACAATTGCTAAAATGATCGGGACAGTTATTTATACGCTGGTCCTTAGGACGTGCGAGCCAGGGCTGCTAACACCTCATTCGTTAACGCGGGATCGAGTTGCCGCTGATATTCAAGCAGTAGTAGCTAGAGTTGGTCAACCCATTTTGACACAGGAGCCGAAAACATGGAAGCTTCATTACGGGCGAAGGCGGAGAGGTTGGCCGAAGAGTTCGCGGACCAACACACGAATCAAGGCGTTCCATTGTGTCGAGAATTTCATCCATCGTACTCCATGCGCTGACCCTCCGACGTTTTTTAGCATTGCCCGGCAAGAAAAAGATATTTGCGGTCGAAACTGGGTGGCTCAATCGTTTAGGTCCGCAGTACCTTGCCATACAGATCAACTTGTCCCATCCATCGCCTGTTTTATCGCATCTAATATAAACTCGGGCGACTCCGTCCCTATCGAAAGTCGAATCGTCCCGCCGGTGATGCCGAGAGAGGTACGTTGTTCCGCCGAAAGGCCGCGGTGGCTCGTCGATTCGGGATGGCTGAGCGTCGTGCAAAGTTCCCCCAGCGATGGACAAAACGGAATGTTCTCTGCCGCCTTAATGAATCGTGTCGCCGCGTCGCGACCGCCGGGGAGCGTGAACGTGACCATCGGGCCAAACGTGCGGCTGAACTGTCGCACCGCAATCGCGTGGTCGGGATGACCCGTCAGGCCGGGGTAATAGACCGCCTCGATCCACCGATGTTGCCACCGGTCGTACAGAAAATCGGCGACTCGCATGGCGTTGTCCGACGCCCGTTCCATTCGCAAGTGGAGCGTGCCCATTCCGCGACCCGCCAACCAACACTCGAACGGTGCGGCCGTGATTCCAAACGTCGAGGCGACCGACGGGACACGTGTCCAATGTTCCGCCTTGCCACACAACATGCCCAGCACGACGTCACCATGACCGTTCATAAACTTGCTCAAACTCTCCATCACAAGATCGGCACCGAGCGTAAGTGGCCGACAAATGATCGGCGAAGCAAAGGTATTGTCTACGAGCAACTTTGCTTCGTGCGCGTGCGCCAACGCGGCCAAGCCAGTAATGTCGCTCACGCGGAGTAGCGGATTCGTGATCGTCTCGACGACGAGCATCTTCGTCGTCGGTCGGAATGCGGCGACCGTCGCGGCCTGGTCGTTCGTATTGACGACCGTATGCTCAATCCCCAATCGGGCCGATTCCTTCGTCAAGAGGGTCAAACTGCGGCCGTACAGTTGATCGCTGGCGATGACATGATCGCCCTGCTGCAATTGCGACAAGACTGCGACAGCCAAGGCACCCATCCCCGCACTCGTGATGATCGCTCGCTCGGCCTGATGCAATTCGGCACAGCGGGCAGCGAGCAAATCGCCGTTAGGATGTTTTTCACGACTGTACACGTAGCCGGGTGAACTGCCGGACAGCAGGGCGTCAGCCTGATCGGGATCGTCGCATTGATAAACCGACGACAACCAGATCGGCGTCGTTAAGGGCCGAGTGGGTTGCGGGGGCAGCTCGTCGGGTCGTGGGCAAAGATCGTCGGGTCGGTCGGTCGTCATGGCCGGAAGGGGTTGGGTTTGAAAAAACGAGCGTGCTTCGTGTGCCCCTGCTGGCTTGTC
>JAYUFG010000405.1:0-4199 GCA_043738845.1 Planctomycetaceae bacterium | reverse complement strand
TCGGTGTATACGATTTTGGCCAAGCGAACGGGCTATTCTACTTTGTGATGGAATACGTGGACGGAGTCAATTTACGACAGGCACTGCAGGCCTCTCGTATGCCTCCCAAGGAAGCCTTGGCGATTGTACCGCAGATTTGCGACGCTTTGCAATTCGCACACGATGAAGGGGTCGTTCATCGCGATATCAAGCCGGAGAACATTCTGATCGACAAAAAAGGGCGAGTGAAGATCGCCGACTTCGGACTAGCCAAATTACTCGGCCAAGCATCAACCGACGTTCAACTCACCGCCACGCAACAAGTGATGGGCACCCTGCGCTATATGGCCCCGGAGCAAATGGAAGGATTGAAGGAGGTCGATCATCGGGTCGATATTTATTCGCTCGGCGTGGTGTTCTACGAAATGCTCACCGGCGAAGTCCCGATGGGACGGTTTGCTCCTCCATCACAAAAAGTCGCAATCGATGTACGGATCGACGAGGTTGTCTTGCGGGCCTTGGAACGGGAACCGGCCCAACGCTATCAACACGTCAGCGAAGTCAAAACGGGCGTCGAGGAAGCTGGGCGACCGTCGATTGCCTCGGTGAGTTCGAAAGCAACGGCCCAGGACTCAGTATTTCCCATTCGGTACTTGCCACGTGATTTGACCGATATTCTCTTGTCCCCCATCGTCACAATCTGGGTCGGTGTCGTGTTCTATTTGTTGCCCTGCTTCGTGATTTACTTGCTATGCACGATCACGAATCTGCGTAATGATCAATCGACCATAATGTCCGCGTTGGGAGGATCCTTCGTGATGCTGGGGTGCTTTTCAATCCTCGCAACAGGCTCAGTGCAAAGTGTGCGAGTTGACCGCGATGGACTCACTTTCAATCGCTACTTGGGGCCGAGCAAGTTTCTTCCCTGGTCGTCGATTCGCCGGATCGAGCCGCTTTCGCGCTGGGAAGTCATCCGGCACGTCTGGATGTGGCCCGGCCTACCGCCGCGTGGATCGATCATGTGTTGCTCGGCGCGAGACTGGTATCGCTTCGACGGCCAGAACGATTGTTGGTACTTCTCTCCTCGGCATGTCGAGGCATTTCTGGCGGCAATTGATCGTGGTCAATACCCAAACGCTGAATCGATAGCAGTACCCAAGCCCTTGCGGCCTTCGGAACATCGAAATTGGCTCGGCCTCACCGGCGTTTGCGCGGGCGAACTCTTCATTTGTCTCTTGGGCCTGATCCCAGCCGCGATTCCGGTCGAAATGCTCGAACGAGGATTGTCGGGAATTGGGACGAAAGCCTCATCAAGCGGTTTACCCGGCGTTTCGATTGGCCAGATCAAATCCAACTCTGCGGCCGATTTGGCTGGATTGCAGGATGGCGACACCGTACTTGCAGTCAATGGTGCCAAAGTACGTGACAACGATGACATCAGCCGATTCTGGATGGATATTTCGGTTGGTTCCGACGTGGCATTCAAGATCAAGCGAGACAATAATGAAATCGAAGTCCACGCGACGCGTGGCCCAGAGGCCGTTGCCGCCAAGGGTTATCGAGGTTTTCAAATCTTGCCAGGAATGGCAATCGTCGCGCTGATCGCGTTGGTTATCATGACCATTCGCCTTCCCCAATTCGCCCCGTGGCGGGGAACGATCATGTGCATTGCAGGAGCCTTTGCATTCGCGCTGACGCTTTGGAACCCGGCGGAATGGATTCAGACCGTCCAGTACATCTCGTACGGTGGTCCCGGTCAGTATCTCAATGAGCATCGCCATCGGATGGCGATCATGAGCAGCATGGCGATACTGTTCGGGTTAGGCTTACTCGACTTCCGCCAGACGCGACGAATTGACCCACCATTGAAGCTTGACTTCTCCGAATTGACTGTCGCCATCGTCGGCGGAATCGGCTTCTCCGTCTCAATCCTGGGTGCTATCATCACGCTGAACGGCAACGTAAATACCATCTATTTTAATTTCGCTGCGATTCCGCTGATTATCATCGCGGCATTCGGTGCGACGTTGCTCTATTTTCGCCATCTGTCAAATCCGCAAAGCGGTTGGAAGGCCGAGGTGCCGGAAATGACGCTCTTCTTCTTAGGTGCGGCCGCTGGTGGAATCCCCTGGGGTATTACCGGCTTCATTTCCTTCGGAACGGCTTGGTACTATTGGCACGGCATGGCATTTTCCTTGATCTATTTGGCACTCGGCTTGCTGGCCGTTATTCTTAACGGTCGTGGAAGACCAGCCGTTTGGCGAGCCGCGCTAACACTGCTCGGTGGACTTGGCGCGTTCGCTGTCATCGTCGTTTTTGGACAATGGCCGCCGGTCGTTGGGGGGAGTGACTGGAGTATCCGTGTCGGTAACAATGCCCTCCAGCCCGGTTATTTCGTCGCGGCCGTCTTGGCTGTTCAAACGTCGTTACTCGGAGCGTTACAGTTGCGACAAACATTGCAAACACTTGCTGTCCCAAAGAGTTTGATCTAATTATGAAATCGAGCGTCGTTCAATTGAGAATTGTCGATGAGTTGTGATCCCCGTTTATTGCCAAACCCCTTTTGCCTTCACCCCGCAACCCAAAACCAAACTACCACCGGAGAAGAATCTACTATGTTGACCCTCACTCCCTCATATCGCTGGAAATTCGCAGTGTTGTTGATTGTTTTCGCGTCCTCACTATTCGCCTGCAACATGCTCTCGGCGGCCGAACCGGCTGAAAAAACTTGGCCGCAATTCCTCGGACCAAATCGCAACGGCATCTCGACCGAAACGAATTTGCTCAACACATACGGACCGAACGGCCCCAAGGTCGTCTGGCGTGTTCCCGGCGGGATTGGCATGTCGGGCTTCGCCGTCGATACGAAACAAGCGATCACGCTCCTCGAACGGAACGAAAAACAAACCGTCGTTGCGTTTAACATTACCAATGGCAAGGAACTCTGGAGCCTGCCCGTCGCGGAAGGGTATGGAAATGGTCAAGGCCCCGGCCCCCGCGCGACGCCGACGCTCGCGGGTGGATCGGTCTTCGTTTACACCGGCGAAGGAATTCTCGTCGCGATTGACGCCAACACCGGTAAGAAACAATGGCAGCACGACGTGGTTAGTGAACTCAATGGCAAAGTCGCCGAGTACGGCATGGCCTCTTCGCCCCTCGTGACCGACGGTTTGGTGATCATCACCGCCGGTGCGCCGGGCGCAACCGTCGTCGCGTATCAAGCCGATTCGGGGAAGCTCGCCTGGAAGTCGGGCGAAGATGCCTCTGGATATTCGTCGCCGACGATTCTCACCGTCGGCGGAATGCGGCAACTCGTCGTCCTCACCGGCTCGGCGGTCTCGGGCCTGAAACCGACGACGGGCGAATTACTCTGGAAATATGACTTCAAAACAAATTTCGAATGCAACATCGCAACGCCGATTGCCATCAACGATCAGGTCTTCATCTCTGCTGGAGAAAATCACGGCAGCGCACTCTTGGCTCTGAAAAAGGACGGCACCAATTTTCAAGTCAGCGAAGTTTGGGCGTCGTTCGGCGCGACGAGCGTGTTTCGCAACGAATGGCAAACGTCGATCCTGCTCGACGGATATTTGTATGGTATGGACAACGTCGGCGGGGCGGGACCGATCACCCATCTCGCCTGTCTCAACGCCAAGACGGGCCAGCGGGCATGGCAACAAGCCAAATTTGGCAAAGGCAATTTCGTCTACGCCGACGGCAAACTCTACATCATCACCATGCGAGGGGAATTGGTCATCGTGCGAGCCAAGCCCGAAAAATTCGAGGAACTTGCCCGGGCAAAAGTCCTCGGCACCACACGCCAAGCCCCGGCATTACTCAACGGCAAACTCTACCTGCGCGATGACAACGAAATCGTGTGCGTCGATATTAGTGCAGCGAAGTAACGGCTGAAACATGAATTGATTCCGGAGGGATGCGAGCGATTAGTGCTGGTTGAGCGAAGCGACACTGCTGGCTAGGCTCTGTGAACCCTCCGAGTAAGCGGAAAATCACGATCCCTGAGCGAAGGGAAAAGTGGTTGACTTTCCGACGAAAGCCTGCGCTAATTAGCCCGAGAAATCGACGAATTTTGATGCCGCAAAGGTGAATTGCCGACAACGCTTAGCAGCCCGTTGAAAAAGTCCTGCTTGAAAGCAGAGGTGGGGGCACTATAATACGGCCGAGCGCGGCGTGGGCTTTCAGTGGGTGTTCAGGGGGAT
>JAYUFG010000404.1:0-4202 GCA_043738845.1 Planctomycetaceae bacterium | reverse complement strand
ATCGTAACCTTCGCCAAAGTCAACCTAACTCCACAAGCTAAGAACCTAAAGGTTTCGCCTGAAGGCGAGGGTTTTAGACCCATCGTGGAGACAATAATTTCGTCGTCGGCATTGATTGGTCGAGTGCCTGGGACGAAAACGGCGTTTCCGCCCATTGCACTTGTAACCGCTTCTCGCAAGACGGCTACCCCTGTAGGCATTTGGTGGCGACATTTCTGGCGATTGATGCTGGCGGTCTTGCCGACAACCTGTCAGGCGAGAAAAGTCTCACGGTTGACGCGGAGGAGGACGAGGAGGGATACGACTACGGCGAGTTTGATGATAGTGATGACGACCTTGATGATGACGACGTTGTGATAAAAACCTTCGTCGATTCGCTGAAGAAAGGAATCGGAGGGCCAAACCCTGGCTCATCGACTTCGCGGCGCAACGTCAAGCCGAAGAAGCCAAAGGAAAAGGCCCAAGGGCTCGCCGCCTGGAAAAAACCGCTCGCCGAAATGACGAGTAGCCTTACAACTTCTGGGAATGGTGCGTCGCCGTACATCCGACGGACACCAACGTATCGTCAGGAACTGATTTGGTATCTACTCGACCTCAACGCCTATCGACATACGAATCAATTTCGAATCGATTTCTTCTCGCGAGTTGTGAAAAAGAACGGTGAGTTCGGCAAATTGAAACGACGCAACATCCAACGCAGCGACATCCCAAATTTTATCGGTCCCGATGATCGAGAAATGCTCGATCTGTTATTGGGAAGTCAACCGCAATCCACGACGTCCTATTCCTATGGAAACTATCCCGACTACTCGACGTATGGTCGGTCGCTGCTGGCTCCCGGACTGTGGTCGTTGGTGTTGGGCAAACTATCGGCCACCGGTCGGCTCGGCTGGATCGAGGACAACGGCGGAGAGCTAACTTCGCATCCGCTGATTTGGGACGATGGCCCGGCGTGGGGCTTTCAGATCTCCGTCGAGACGAATGGTCCGCAAAAAGCCTGGGTCATGGACGGTCAATTGCGGCGGGAGGAAGAATCACGGCCGCTCGGCGCGGCGAAACTTCTGCTGCCCGACGGAATGGTCATGTTCCACGATCAACTTGCCCGACTGGACGCGACGAAACAATATCAGTGGATGACTGCCCTGCGGCGAAACGGGGCGTTGACGGTTCCCTTCGCTCAACAGGATGATTTTGTCGCCCAGCTTTGGCAAGCACCCGCCCTGCCGGATTTTGAATGGCCGAAAGAACTTCAGTGGGAAACGACGGCCGTTCTACCCGTACGACACGTCACCATCAAGCGGTCCACGAACCACTATCGCGACAACAAACTCGACGCGGAGGTGTCGTTTATCTATGAGGGAACGCGGGTGACGATTTCCGACAAGAGTGCCGGAATCGTCGACAAGATACAACGCCGCGTGATCCGCCGCGACCTAGCAACAGAGGCCGACGCCGTGGCCCAATTGCGCACACTAGGTTTCTCGGAACGTCGTTCGACCTATTACAGTCCGAATTCGAAAACCAGCTACGAACTTACCGCTAAAAAACTGCCGCTGGTCGTCCCGCAATTGGTCGCGCTCGGTTGGCTCGTCGAGGCCGAAGGAAAACTGCTGCGGTCCGCCGGAGAGTTCAAAATCAACGTGACCTCCGATGTCGATTGGTTCGATCTGTCAGTGCAGTGCGATTTCGACGGACAAAGTGCGGGCCTGCCCGAATTGCTTGCTGCGGTCCGAAAGGGAGTGAATTACGTCGAGTTAGGTGACGGATCGCGAGGGATGCTGCCCGAGGACTGGCTCAAGAAATTCGCTCCGCTGGCTGATCTGGGCACAACGGAAGAAGAGACGTTGCGATTCAAGCCGACGCAAGCGATCGTGCTCGACGCGCTGTTGGCGGCGCAAGAAAATGTCACCGTGGACGCGGGCTTCGGAAAGCTCCGCCAAAAAATCCGCTCGTTCGACGGCATCGCAGCGAAAGAGGCGCCGCGATATTTCTCCGGAACACTCCGCGAGTATCAGCGTGAGGGGTTGGGCTGGCTCCACTTTCTGCGGGAGTTCGGGTTCGGCGGCTGCTTGGCCGATGATATGGGTCTTGGCAAAACGATTCAGGTGCTTGCCTTGCTCGAAGCCCGTCGCAATCGTCGCTGTGTTGAAGGAGAGACGAAGAAGCCGTCGCTGGCGGTCGTTCCGAAAAGTCTCGTGTTTAACTGGCGTGAAGAGGCGGCCCGTTTCACTCCCAAACTACGCGTATTGACTTATACCGGCATTGAGCGAGCCGCCGTTCGCGATCAATTTCATGAATACGATTTGATCGTCACGACCTACGGAACTTTGCGACGGGACATCACACTCCTGACGAAAATTCCGTTCGACTATGCGATCCTGGACGAGGCGCAGGCAATCAAGAACTCCGACGCTCAAGCCGCGAAGGCGTGTCGCCTGCTCAATGCCGACCATCGGCTTGCGATGACCGGAACACCCGTCGAAAACCACCTGGGTGAACTGTGGTCGTTGTTTGAATTTCTGAACCCCGGCATGTTGGGTCGGTCGGGGCGGTTGCACGAATTGATCTCAGCCAGCGGCAAGCAAGGCAGTACCGAGGGCAATGCGATCCGCGTGCTGGGCCAAGCCCTGCGCCCCTTCATGCTTCGCCGCACGAAGGAAAAAGTTCTCACGGAACTTCCCGCCAAGACTGAGCAAACTTTGTTTTGCGAACTTGAAGGAAAACAACGCAAGCTGTACGACGAGTTGCGGGATCATTATCGCGCGTCGTTGACGCAGAAAATTTTGCAGGTCGGCATGAAGCGGTGTAAAATTCACGTGTTGGAAGCCCTCTTGCGTTTGCGTCAAGCCGCCTGTCATCCCGGCTTGATCGACAAAGCGAAGGTCAAAGAAGGAAGCGCAAAGTTAGAAACGCTGCTCGAACAATTGGGCGAAGTCTTGGCCGAAGGGCACAAGGTTCTCGTCTTTTCACAGTTCACGAGTCTGTTGGCCATCGTCCGAGCGGAACTGGACAAGGCCAAAATCGTGTACGAGTACCTCGATGGCAAGACCAACAACCGCCAAGCCCTGGTCGAGCGATTTCAAACCGATAAAGACTGTCCCGTCTTTCTCATTAGTTTGAAAGCCGGTGGTCAGGGTTTGAATTTGACGGCAGCCGATTATGTTTACATCCTTGATCCTTGGTGGAATCCGGCCGTCGAAGCGCAAGCCGTTGATCGGGTCCACCGCATTGGGCAATCGCAGCCCGTCTTTGCGTATCGACTGATCGCCCGCGGGACCATCGAGGAAAAGATTCTCGAACTGCAAAGTAAGAAAAAGCAGCTTGCCGATGCAATCGTTTCGGCGGACAACAGCCTGCTCGGCGATCTTACCGCCGATGACCTGGCGTTTTTATTGAGTTAACGTCGTGAATCGCAAGCCGTCAACGCGGTTTGGTTTTGGAGTAATCGTTGGCAAATGAAAGAGAATGCAAGAGCTGGTTTGGATCGAAATCGGGCCAACCATTTCCATCTCATTCCGAGAGCGGCTTCGTCGAAAGATAACGTTCGCCGGTGTCGGGCAGGATCACGACGACCAACTTGCCCGCGTTCGCTGGCCACTTGCACGGCCGCACCGTACGAGATGCCGCGCAGCGGACGAACAGGATCACATTGCACAAGCGGCGTCACGTCCTGGCAGGGGGGACGGGGTTCTTCGTCGCGTCGCGTGGGTCGCACCACCGAATGATTCCGCCGCCACTGCCGGGGCGGTTTCAGTACGTTCGATCAGGCTACGGGTTGCGCTTGGCCCTCCTATGGCGTGTCGCGCTCCACTCGTGGCTACATTCCATCGCCCCAGCCGGTGCGGATTCAAATAGTTCAAATGAAAAAACTCCAACCCACGTTAAAAATCCGTGTTTGACCCGTGTTCCATTCGTGGCTAATTTCGACGAAACCACAAATGTTGATATACTTGAAATCTGGCTGCCCTGCCGAACCTGCGTATGAAACCTCATGTCCGAAACACCTTCACTGCCGCCCGTTGCACCCGCCCGCCGTCGCCCCTGGTGGCGGCTGCATGTTTCGACGTGCGTGATTGCGTTTCTAACTGGCGTGCTGTTTTTCTTTTTGATTGTCCCGGCGTGGCGGTACACCTTTGTAGTAGGTATGGCCCGTACCATAAAAATTGCAACATTGCGATTGACCTGAGTTGAGTTTTTGGCGA
>JAYUFG010000403.1:0-4219 GCA_043738845.1 Planctomycetaceae bacterium | reverse complement strand
GTTCGTACCCGCTGGGTGCGGGCTGTTGTATCGCCGGGTTGGCATTGAGTATCTTTATGCAGTGGCAGTTTTTGCCGTTTGCGAAGGACGGAAGCCTGTCGTTCTTGCTGCAACATTTTTTCTCCGACACGCCGTCGGTGCAGTTATTGATGATCGCACTCGGCACGTTCTCGGCCTTTTGGTTTGGAGTCGGAAGAACAGGCGGCGTGTGGAAGATGACCAAGTCGCATGATTCAGCGGAGTGAATCGCGTGACACCGTGGCAACATTTTGACGCAATCGTGATCGGCGTTGGCGGCGTCGGAAGTGCCGCCGCGTTTCATCTCGCGCGACGCGGGGCAAAAGTATTGGGACTTGACCGCTTTCCGCCCGGCCATGATCGGGGAAGTTCGCACGGCCGCTCGCGAATCATTCGACTCGCGTATTTCGAGCATCCCGACTACGTCCCGCTGCTCCTCCGGGCCTACGAATTGTGGGCTGAACTCGAACATCTCTCCGAAGAAAAACTCTACGAAGAGACCGGCCTGTTGCAAATGGGGCCGACGGATGGGATCGTTTTGCCAGGCGTACTGAAGAGTGCGGAGCAGCATGGTCTTGATGTCGATCTGCTCTCTTCAGCGGAAATTCGCCAACGGTTTCCCGGCTTTCAAGTGAACGACGCTTGGCAAGGCGTTCTCGAACGCCGCGCTGGCTTTTTGCACGTCGAACGCTGCGTACATGCCCATTGGTCGGCCGCCGAAAAACTCGGCGCGAAACTCGTGACGGGCGAAATGGTCGTCGATTGGCGGGCTGAAGGCAACGGCGTTGTTGTTCAAACCGACCGGAATGTTTACTCGGCCGATCGTTTGATTTTGACCGCCGGTGCCTGGGCCGAGAAACTGCTGCACGATTTGAAACTCACGCTCGAAGTTCGCCGCAAATCGCAGTTTTGGTTTGCCAACGACGATGCTCGCTATCGGGCCGACCGGGGCTGTCCCGCTTTTTTGTTCGAGACCTCGGGCGAGATCATTTACGGTTTTCCCGACGCCCATGATTGGGGGGTGAAGGTCGCCTGTCACACCGGTGGCGAACCGATCGTCGATCCGCTTCGCGTGGACCGTACTTTGCGAGTGAGCGATCAACAGCAACTCGAACGATTTCTCGCCGATCATCTGCCGGGCGTTTCGCACCGAGTCATTCAGCACGAGGTCTGCCTCTACACGATGACACCGGACGAAAACTTCGTTGTCGATCTTCATCCCGACTGTCCGCCGGTTTGTTTTGCCGCCGGTCTGTCGGGCCACGGATTCAAGTTCACCAGCGTCCTCGGCGAAATTCTCGCCGACTTATCTCTTTCCGGTCGAAGCAATCTGCCAATTGGTTTTCTCGCCCGGCGGTGAAAGAACGACGAAGTTATTGCTACTTCACCGCGTCCGTATCAAACACGCGGACTTTCTTCCACGTCTCTTTGCATTCGGCGATGAATTCGAGGTGACGCGGGGCCGTTTGATATTTGTCGTGGTCGGCGCGGGTTTTGAAAATCACGTGCAATCCGACGTCCCAATCGCGGTCGTTCACTTCGCGGTCGAAACTGGCCACCGTGCCCGCCGCGAAAAAGACGACACCGGGGTGATCGGTCAGATACTTCTTACAGGCGGCGACGAGTTTCGCCCGATTGTCCGGCGTGCTGTCCTTGAGCGCAAAGTAAACATCGTGAACGATCATCGGTTCGGTGGAAGCTGTCTCAGCAGCCATGATGGAATTCTCCGTATGAGTAATTTTTGAGACGACGCCAGCGGCCAGGACGACGGCGGCGAACAACGTGATAAGACGAACGATTTTCATGGGAAGTGTTTTCGCTGTAAAAAGTTTGATGTGATGATTCAACGATTCGTCGAATTACGAATTCAGGCTGGTTCACCGGCCTTTCCCGCAAAGCGGGTAAATAGGCCCGTGCTAAAGCACGGGCCTAATACCGACTTCGTCGGAAAAGCCCGTGAACAGGCTTCCTACACAATTGTTGCCCAAGCGAACCGGCTTACGCGAACCAAACTCGAAATACCGGGGATCGGGAAAACAATACTACTGCGTGATCTTAACCTTGGGCAACGCGGCCTGCAATTTCTTGATCCCCTCTTCGGTGAATTCCGTCCCGGAGACGTTGATCGTTTTTAAGGCGGGAAACTTGGCCAATTGAGGAATGCAGGCGTCCGTCACCTTGGTCTCTTTCAAGTTGAGTGTCGCCAAATTCGGCAGCGCGGCGAGCGAGGCCAAACCGGCATCGGTGACGTTCGTACTCTCCAGATTGAGTGATTGCAACTTCGTCAGGCTTTTGAGATTCCCAAGGCCAGCATCGGTGATCTTCGTGTTCCAAATGTCAAGTTTTTCGAGCGACGTCAGGTTCTTAATCTGGGCCAATCCTTCGTCGTTGACTTCGGTTTCGTTCAGGTCGAGTTGCTTCAGTTGCGTCATTGTTTTCAGATGGGCGAGGCCCGGCCCTTTCACAAGTGTTGCCCGCAATTGGAGCATCTTCATTTTGGTGAGGTTGGACAGGTACTTTAGCCCGGCGTCGCTGAAATCAGCCCGAATGACGAGGAATGTTTCGAGATCGGTCAGTTTGCCAATCGACTCAAGGCCCGCATCGGTAACATTTTGGGCATCTTCCATGTTAATGAATTTCAGTTTGGACATTTGCGATAGTTTCTTCAAGCCCACGTCAGAGACTTTGAAGTTTCGCAGTTTGAGGGTTTCGAGATTCGTAAATTTCACGACCGAATCGAAACCATCCTCGGTGATCTGGTCACAGCCGCGGACATCGAGTACGCGAAGGTTCGTCATTTTCTCCAGATGCTTCAAACCCTTGTCAGAAAAGTAATTAAACAACAGGTGAATTTGTTCCAGATTCGTCATGTCCTTGAGCTTGGCCAAGCCATCGTCGGTCATCGCGGACGACCGCCGCAGATTGAGCGACTTCAGTGTTTTGATCTCTTTGACAACATCCATTGCGTCGTCGGTGATGCTGGTGTTCTCAATGGTCAACTCGCGGAGGCGAGGGAGGTTTTTCAGGTGCGGCATTCCAGCGGTTGTAATCCGGCGGCCCCACAGTTTGACGATTTCGAGATACTGCAAATCCTTGAGCAGTTCCAAATCGCTGTCCATGCGGGGGACTTCACTCAGATCGAGCGTCGTTAGGTGCCCCTCCTTGTCGTAGGCGAGTTCTCCGCCCCAGGATTTTGCTTTGGCCACGGCCTCAGGCTTTTCAGAGGGCGATTGCGTTGTTGTTGAACTCGTCGGCACGCCAGCATTAGCGAATGAGACGCAAGCACCCACGAGACCGATCATCAAAAACGAGCGACGTAACATGACACTTTTCTCCACCGGCGAATTTGTAATGCTTAGGTAGGTCAGGCCTGTGGCCTGACGTGAGTTGATAATTGATTGATCCATTGTCAGGCCACAGGCCTGACCTACAGTCGGGGTAAGGGGCTTACACCCCCGCTCGCCAATCATGAGTTGGACAAAAAACACGGCTGCGCGATTTGAATGCTCGCGCAGCCGTGCGTGACAGTTTAACTAACTTATTTACAGCGAGTAACCGGCGCGATAGTCACTCTTGACAATGACTTGGCATTCCGGCGCATTCGTCGGGATCATATCCTTGGCGTTCCATTCGACCTTTTTGCCGCTGGCCCACACGGCCAAGTTGCCGAGCAGAATCGTTTCGCTCAGCGGGCCAGCATAGTCCGGGAAGTTCGAGACCGGCGTGGCACCACCCTTAATCGCGAGGACCAGTTCCTCAAAGTGGCCGGGCGACTTCACAAAATCGACCTTGCTCGGTCGCTCGACACCCTTGAATTGCAACGGCTTTTCGCAGTAATCGCCGGGCGAGTACATCGTCCCCTTGTCGCCAATGATCAGCGAGCCGGTTTTTTCGTCCTTGCCGAGAGGATAAACATCGGCACCCGGCTTTTCACCACCGTCGTACCACTTGACCTTCACCGCTTCGCGACCGTTCAGTTTTGGGAACTCGAACGTGATGACCGACCAGTTTGGATAGGTGTCTTTGTTGTGGCCCGACGAATCGGCTTGCACCGAAATCGGGTCGCGCAGGTTCAACGCCATGAACGGCATGTTGAACGTGTGACAGGCCATATCACCGAGGGCACCCGTGCCGAAGTCCCAGTAACCGCGCCACTTGAACGGATGATAACCGTCGCCGAAATCACGGAACGGAGCCGGTC
>JAYUFG010000402.1:0-11188 GCA_043738845.1 Planctomycetaceae bacterium | reverse complement strand
TTCGTCGGTCATACGTACTACACGTATCAGCCGCTGCAGCCGCACGAATATCTTTATCCGCACGAACGAACCTACACTCGCGATAATGGCATGGCGGGCACGACGACGACGAAAGTCGTTTGGAGCCGGTCAACCTGCTTGAGCGGCGTGAGCGACAAAGTGTGGTACCGCACTACGAACCCCGCCCGGCCGATCTTTCAACCGTACGTTTGGGGCTTTTAGTCTAAGGCACGCGAATAAGCGGCACGTGAGTAAGAATTCTTCCTCTCCCGCCGGGAGAGGGACGGGGTGAGGGTATTAGGAATCGCTCATAGCCGAATCACCCGTCGGGAGTATTAGCCAATTGAACCACATCATCCCCCATCGTTTTCGCTGAATAAGGACTTTCAGATGCTCAAAAAAATCTTGCTGACCGTGGCGGTCGGCGCGCTGTATGCCACGTTCGACGTGGGAACGGCGCAGGCCCAAGAGCCTTCACAGGCACCCAGCTATATGGGCGACTCGCTGCCGTGGCACAATAGCTATTACGATTCGGCTTGGGGCCAGCCCTATGCGCTCGTCGTTCCACCGACGTGTGGAATGCAAACCCAATATGGTTGGGGGGTGGGCGGAACCCGAACACTGCCGATCATGCACCAATATCGCCGACCCTATCCGGGTGACGGCGGCTCGTCGGCCGGATTTAGACCGACCCCGTACTGGCCGAGCGACACGAACCAGTTTGGCGTCTACTATATCCGTGGGCCGTGGTAAGGTTTTGCCAACGTGCAAGCGGCGTCGTGCCGCTTGAGAAGTGAAGAAATACGACGAAAAACGCGGCGAGACGCCGCGTGGACAAGTTACGAAAAGTGGCGAGATGCCGCGTGGATTTTAATCGCACTCCTTGCATAGAATAGCTCGACGATCCAGATCGGTTCGTTGGGCTATTCTTTTTTCGCTGGTTCCTTTTTCTCCGCTGGCTTTGTGATCTCACGATAGACATGCTTGCCCGCCGTCTGCTCCGCCAATTTGACCAAATGATTGCCTTGATTTTGGTCTGCCGGAGAACACTGAATCACGTAGATGCGACTTCCGCCGGTGTTCAATTTCACAACCCGCTCAATTTCCTCGTCGGTCATGTCGTCATGATCGTCGCCGTCGGTCAAGAGAAAGATCGCGTCGGGCTTCAGCTTTACGGCCATGATGAGTGCGTCAACATGCTTCGTCCCACCGGAGGCTTTCACCCCTTCCACGAATGCTTTCGCTTCGTCCCGATTATTCTCGCGGCCAAAGATCAAGCCGCCCCGTTGGCGGGTTGGCGCGAACATCGACGGCGTCTCGTTGTAAAAAATAATTTGGAACTGTTGAACTTCGTTCAGCGTGTCGAGGCTGCGGAGGAGTTCTTCCTTGGCAGCCTTCAGCGGTTTTCCGTCGGGCACACTCATACTTCCTGAACGATCAAAAACGTACAAAAAACTCGACCCGGTAGCCTCGATGCCGAACAAAGTAGTTTTGGTCTGCCCTAGTTTGCTCAATTTTCCAGCGACGTCTTCGGCGAGGGCGGAATGCGCGACGGTCGTTAGCGCAAGAAGGATCGTCGTGACGAGAAATTTCCGGCCAGCCGGTTGGGTTATCATGTTGAGTTGTTGTTATCGGGGGTTTCCACCCGTGGACGGGAGGGCTAAGCGAGCGGCGAAGATTACTGCGGTTTCAACGCTACCCCTTATTTTGACGCGCTAGTCCCATTATAATCAACCTCCGTCACAATTCCGCCCAAAATCAATGCCACCAACGACAAAACACCCACCGATTCATGCCTGACTCGCTTGCCGACACCCTCCGCATCATCCAATATCCCCACCCTGGCTTGCGGCATCTGGCGAAATCACTCCGCCGCGTTGATGCGGAAATTCTCCGCGTCGTCCGAAAAATGTTCGATCTGATGTACGAAAACAAAGGAATCGGTCTCGCCGCGACGCAGGTCAACCTTCCCTATCGCCTGTTCGTCGTGAATCTCACAAGCGATCCGAACGAAGGCGAAGAGTACGTTTTTATCAACCCGGTCATCACAAAACGCAAGGGAATGGTCGAGGCGGAAGAAGGGTGCTTGAGTCTGCCCGGCTTGTACGGCGATGTCAAACGGTCGGAGCGAGTGACGCTAGAAGCGTACAATTTACAAGGCCAGGCAGTGAAGATCGCTTGTGAAGGACTCTTCGCCCGGGCAGTCCAGCACGAGATCGACCACCTTGATGGTGTTCTGTTCATTGATCGTTTGACAACGACGGGCGAAATGAAAATCAAAGACACGCTCGGTGAATTCATCATCAATTTTGAGGGCCGTCGCCGCCTGGGCGAAATCCCCGCCGACGAAATCCTCGCCGCCCGGTTGAAAGAACTCGAGTCCGCCCGCACATAGTTCTTCGTTTCGCATTTAGCGTTCTGACTTTTAACTTCCCCTATGCTGCTCAACCTGCTCATCCTCGGAACCGGTCCCTTCGCCGTGCCGATGTTTCGGCGATTGCTCGATTCGCACCATCATGTCGAGGGTCTCATCACCCGACCGGCGCGAGCCGGAAATACGCATGGTCGCAAAACGGTGGATGTGAATCCGATGCGAGCAGTGGCGGAAGACAAGGGTTTGCCGGTTCACGCTCCGGAGAGCATCAACACGGACGCCGCTAGAGCAGAGATGGCCCAGTATTCACCCGATTTGCTCGTTGTGTGTGATTTTGGTCAGATACTTTCGCCCGCAAGTTTGGCCGTCGCACGGTTGGGTGGGATCAATCTGCATGCGTCGTTGTTGCCCAAGTATCGCGGTGCCGCCCCGATTCATTGGGCGATCTATCACGGCGACGCGGCCACCGGCGTGACCGTCATTCACATGACGCCGCAACTCGACGGTGGGCCATGTCTGGCTCAACAAGCGACGCCCATTGGTCCCGACGAAACACAGGCCGAGTTAGAAGTAAGGTTGTCGGAAATCGGTGCAGAACTTGTATTGCAGACGATTGGTGCCTTGGCGGAAAACCGAGCAATGTCCATTTTGCAAAATCAATCGCTCGCGTCCAAAGCACCGCGACTAAAAAAGACCGATGGTCAGATCGACTGGTCACGTTCGGCCATCGAAATTCGCAATCAAATTCGGGCGTTTCAACCCTGGCCCGCCAGTTTTACAAACTGGTGGCGGCCAGAGGGTGACCCCGTCCGGTTGATTCTCGACCGGGCGACAATTGTTTCACGTGGAACATTTGAAACACTGGCTTTGCCGGTCGCTCCCGGCACGGTGTTGGAAGCATCGCACGGCCGACTGGTCGTCGCGACAGGAAAGGACGACTTGTCGCTCGAGCGAATTCAACCGTCGGGCAAGCGGCTCCTCACTGCCCACGAATTTCTCAATGGTTATCCGGTGAAGGTCCAGCAGGTTTTTGGGTAACGACATTTTTGTCCGGCGGATATGTGTGGCCTCATCAAGTAAAATTGTTCAATTCGCCCCTGACCGGCAAGGCCGTAAACGATTTGTCACCGATAAAACTGCGGTTTTCGTAAAATGAAATCTATGAAAAAAGCCCAGTTCCCCGTACTAAACTGAACACTTTTCAGAATGTTCATCCACCTTCGCCACAAACCGCCGACACCGCTGGAACGGCCGCGAGAATTGATCGTTGCCTGTGCTCCCTTGCGAAGTAACGTCAATGTTTCGCATATTCTCCGAACTGCCGGATGTTGCGGAGTGACCCGCGTGATTTGCTGTGGCAATGCTAAAGCAATTGACAAGATCGCGCGTGACGGTGCCGACGGCGTGACGTTGGAAGTTCACCGCACGCTGCCACCGATTCTGAAAGATTTGAAGCAAGCAGGTTATTCGCTCGTCGGCCTCGAACAGACGACGAACTCGACCGATCTGCATTCGTTCGCTTTTCCGCGTAAAACGGCACTGGTCGTGGGGAACGAGCGGTCGGGTCTGACCGAGGAAGAACTCAAATGGTTGGACCACGTGGTGGAAATCCCGGTCTACGGCCTGCCTTATTCATTCAATGTCGCGACTGCGACGGCATTGGCTCTGTACGAATACTGCCGCCAATATCCGCAAGGATAGCGTTGATTCATTCAACGACGGAGCATAAGGGGGCGGTCGCTGGTTTCACGACGGGAACCGTGATCGATTTTAATCGCACACCCAGCTACAGCGATCATTATAAACGGGTTATTTTGCTTTCATTTGCGCGATGGTTCGCTGGAGAAATTGGTGAGGGAATTGCGGGCGGTAATTGAGTTTTTCCGCCAAGTCGAGAATCGCTTTGCGTTCGATAGCGGGAACGTCGGGGGCGATAGCCGCGAGCAGGATCGCTTTCGGGACGCTATCGAGCATGAGTTCGCGCGCGCGGGCGGCCGTCACTTTGCCTGGTTCCGCGAGAAGTTCGGCAGCGGCTTGGTCTTCGAGTGAACCGGCTTTCAATTGATCGAGGGCCGCTTTCAGAGAGTCGCGAGATTTCGCGACCTCCCCTTTTTCTCTCCAAGCCAGGGCGGCCAAAAATTGAACGTCGGCATTGCCAAGTCCTAAGCCGGCGGGCGGATCGACGAATGCGTCGGTGTAGTTACCTTGCTCAAGTTGTGCTTGAAACAGATATTTTTTTCCGGTCGCCGTGGGCATCTGTCCAGCAATCTCCTCGATTTGTCGATAGTCTCGTTTGAAGTAGGCGAAGGAGATTTTATAAATTTGCAAGACCAGCACGTCAATGTTCTGTTGCGTGATGGCTTCCTCCAAACTCGCCATCGACTGGGTCGCTTTATCTTCACGTCCCTGCGCCATGAACGTGGCAAATTGGTAGTCGCGAATTTCGATATCGAACGGATCGGTCTCGATCGCGGTGGCAGTTGCCTTTTCCACGGCCGGATAGTCGCGCAGCCCAAACTGGATGGCGATAAATTGAACCACTGTTTGATGGTCCTGGGGAGCCAATTGGTGTGCTTGTTCGTACCAACGCCGGGCACCCGCCAGATCGCCCTGCGTCTCGGTGCGCCAGCCCTTCGCGCGCACCGGAAAGGGATTGGTTTTATCGGCCGCAATGGCCTGATCGTAAAATGCGACGGCCTTATCCGGGTGTTGTTCGAGACGTCCCCGCAGGTACAGTAACGCCGAATTATTGGGTTCCTGATCCAACCACTTTTGATATTGCGCCGCTAGTTCGACCTCCGAATGATCGAGCTTGGCAAGTTCTTGATGCGTCCGATGCCATTCAATGTTGACGGGCCGCTGGTCCAGTCGCTTGGCAAAAAACGCCTTGGGGCGGGCGACACCGTGCGTGTTGACCGCCCACGAAACATACGGGGCATAGAACGCCTGTTCCGTTGGTGTGCAGCGCAGATGCGATTCCAAATAATCAACAATCACTTCCGGTGCGAAAGTTTCTGTTCGCATCGCGATATCCAGTGCAGAAAGGGGATCGACACGCAGTAGATCCACCCGCGATTTACGCTCTGGAACGCCTTCCTTAACGTCAATGACTTTGGGAAACTCTTGAAAACGAAAATCGATGTCGGACAATTCAAGAAAGGTGTCGCCCACATGAAACTTGAGCGTGGGGGGTTTCCGATTGGCATTCAGTTTATCCGAATACGTTACATCATGCCGGACCACCACCGCCCCGCCCGCCGCGTTGAGAATGTATTCCGGTCGTTTGAACACGCGACCAAAGAAACTCGACTCGATGTTAAACTCGTTGTCCCGCAGCAGTTCGTCGCCGAATTTCACGACGGCATGATGCGGCCCCTCGGCGACGGTCAATTCCTGACGGCCTTGCGCTTCTAATGTTATGGCCGCACCGTCATCGAGTTGCACCTGGATCGGCACGGAAAAACCATTCACCGCCGTCAGCGTGCGATGTTGCGAGATGTAAAAATTCAGGCCCAAGAACGCGATCACGGCGGCGACCGCCACCATCGACCAAACCAGGACGGGACGCTTCATCAAGGGCATCGTCTTCAGCAGCGAACTCGTCGCGCCGACCGCTTTTTCCGACTGTTTGACGGCCGTGCGAAACGCCGCATCATTGCCGACGTTGGGACTGACCTGCACAATCTGCTGAAAAACGTCGAGGGCTTCGCGATGACGATGGGTCGCTTGATAGCCTTTCCCTAACACGAAATGGACGTCGGGCATGTCGCGAACCGAAACGACGGGCACAGAGTCCAGCAACTTCTTCGCTCGGTCGGGATCGTTATTCTCTAACAATCCAATCGCGACCGCCCGCTTGGCCATAAGATTGTTCGGCTCGATCTGCAAGGCTTTTTGAAAGAGGGCGTCGGCATCGGCTTTGCGACGGAGCGATTCGTACCAGCCCGCCACATGCAGATGCACATCGGCACTATTGGAAAACTGTCGCAGGAGGACTTGGGCCAGTTCTTCGGCCTGTTCGTTTTTGCGAAAGCCAGCGAGCGTGTTGAACAGTTTGAGGCCCGCCTCGATGGAGTTCGGATTCGACGTGAGTTGTTGGGTCGCTTCGCCGATGGAATTGTCTTGGACCTTCGCCCATTCGGTCGCACTGGGGGCGTAATGTCGCGAGCAGACGGGACAGTAATTCAGGATTTGTTTTTTTTGCAGCGGAATGAGCGGAATGAAAACCACGGTGAACCACAGTCGCGTCTCGTAGTTTTGCAGCATGACTTCGCGACCGCACGAATTACAATGGCCGGGAAATCGCTCGATGTTCGTCTTGCCGATGTATGTGGTGCCGATTCCATTGACGCGAGAGGGCATGAGATTTTGTGGGCTGAGGTTGGTTTTCTTGCAAGAAGGAGTTTCGACCCGTCGGACCGACCCGACCGGGGACGATCTTCGCCATTGTAATCCCCGCCGGACAGACTGCAATTATGGGAAGGCTGCGAAGGTCGGGAGATTAAAGCACACGCGGTATCTTGCCGCGTTCGGGAAACAGCAACGAAGAAAGCGGCAAGATACCGCTTATACGATGGAGACTGGGAGGTTTCGCGAAGCTGTGCCGACTGCCCTCAGCATTCAATGAATTTCGGGGGTCGCCAAGTTCGATAAAGATAGTTCTGGCAAGGACGGTTCTCTTGACGAAAGTCGTCGATTATCAGTACAAGCCGGTAGTTAGGGTCGAAGTACAAACCGAAACACGTTAGCCGGGAAACAGCCCGTGGGCTGGCTAAGCGGTGATCGCGCCGCGTTTCATGTCGAAAAAGGATGTTCGTATGCTCCGCTGGAAATACTCATTCGTTGTCTCGGCGATGGTGCTTGTCACCGCGTTGACCGGTTGTCGCTCTCCTTACTACGCCGATCAAGGGGCGTTGGCGGGCGGACTCGGCGGGGCGGGGCTCGGTGCCCTGGTGGGCAGTGCGTCGGGACACGCTGGAGCCGGGGCCGCAATCGGGGCCGTCGCCGGAACACTGACTGGGGCCGCGATCGGCAGCGGCATGGACGACATCGAAGCGAGAAACCGTGCCCAAATCGCCGCCCAAATGAACCGGCCCGTCCCAGCCAGTGCCGTCAGCATCGACGACGTAGTGAACATGACTCGGGCGGGCGTCAACGAAGAATTGATCGCGAGCCACGTTCGCACGCACGGTGTGAACGTCGTATTGAATCCGCAAGACTTGATTTATCTGCAACAGCAGGGAGTCAGTCCCCGCGTGGTGCAGGCGATGCAACAGCCGCCGGTTCATCCGGTCGTCTATCAACAGGCAGCTCCTCCGGTGATCGTGGAGCGGGTGTACGATCCGTATTATGGACCGTATTATCACCACGGCTATTACAATCACTGCCAACCCCACGGCGTGAGTTGGGGCGTTTCGGTGCGGAATTAAGTTGCCGAACCAAGGTACGCCAATGCGTACCCTACATTTCGGACAATTCTTCTAGTATCCATTCGGCCACGAAATCGGCCGAGTCGAGTACGCCGTTGAGCGTCGAATCAAACAGATAGTCCCCCACCGTGAACAACCAGGGATGATCCTGTGGCTCGGGACAGTGACGCATTTCAGGATCGAGCATCGGGAACCCGGCAGGCAAGCCGTTGACCGAACCGATCCAGCGATAAATGCGACCTTCGAGAAACAGTTCTCGCCCGCTCCGCAAAGTCTTCGGTAGCGAGTCGAGCACCTGTGCGATAATTTCATCATCTGGCAAGTTATTCAGGTTCACGGCCGCCTCACCCGCCACGAGCCAACCCAACACGCCGTACTCACTGTTGCCCCCATTGCGTGAACTCTCGTCGTAAATGCAGCAGCCGCCAAACGCATCGTGCATGAAGTACGCGCCGGAAACGTGTTCCCGCCAAAAAGGCTTTTCAAACAGAATACTCGCCCGTAAGTAGTGAGCCGGATAGTCGTAATGCTTATGATGTCGCTGCATTGCGTCGGCCAGCCGTTCGCCCCCCCACTCGATCATGGGAATCCAATTGTTCGGCAAAGCCACAACGACGAAATCGAATTCCTCACTGCGAAGTTCCCCCCGTTGCCGTGAAGTGACCTGATACATCTCGTTCGGTAATCGTTCGACGCGTGTGATCGAGTGGTTGAGCAGAATGCGGGCAGAAACTCGCTTGGCCACCTCGCGTGGAAGTGACTCGATCCCGCCGACAATGGTATAGAGCCGCATGTAGTCTGGCTCGTTCATCAAATAGTTTTGCAAACCGTAAACGGCGTTCGTCCGTTCTGGCTCGGTCGCCAAATCGCTGTGAACGGCGACCTCGATATATTTACGAGCGATGGGATCCTTGACCGTTTTCAGCAACTCACGAAAAGACTCCTTCGCCAAAGGGTCGTCGTTGTCTTCTTCCCAGTCCGATTCGTAATAGAGTTCTGGACTAATGAACGAACGGGCACGGGCCGTGAATTCGCGCAAGGCATTGAGCGTCGAATCGCCAAAGGCCCGCGCGATATCCGCCTCGGACGAAAGTAAATGGTCGCCCAGGATGACGGTTGGCCCCTGCAACGGGTTGGTGCGAAGTCCCATCTCTTCAATCAATTCGCGAAGTGGGTCGGGGCCAAGTTGCGAATAATCGTACAGTTCGGCCGCTCCCGCCTCGTGCAGGATATGGGCTTTCGTAAAGGTCTGCGTGAGTATCTTGCCGCCGAGTCGGGAACCGGCCTCAAAAATCGTCACGTCGCACTTGCCCGGGGCGAGTTGCTGCAAGTAATAGGCAGTTGCCAGCCCTCCCAGCCCGCCACCGATAATGGCCACTCGAATTGAACTCATCCGCTTCCGCCTAAAAAAGTATGTTTTCTGTAGGGCAGGTACCCCGTACCTGAGAACTGACCTAATTGCGATCACTAATGTCAGATACGGGGTACCCGACCTACGAGAACGATGAATCGCGCGCACAACCACCCTCTCGGCGCGGACCTCCTACCCATTACGCCGTGGGGATGTTAGGAATTAACCTATTCTAAACAGAAATGTTCCGCGAAATCGGGAACAACCACCCCATTTCATCAATTGTCAACCCGTTTCGGGAAATCCACGGAGAACGATCCATGCCGTTTCGCACTCTTGCTTTGAGCCTGTTCGTCGCGAACTTTGCGATCTCTTTGTTCGCCGACGATTTCGTCCCTTTCGTGATTCCGGCCGATGCGAATCCAAAGTCGGTGATTGCCCTGCCGCCGGGTGAACCGATCCAGACCGACAGTTCGCGTTTGATGGTGAAGGACGGAAAGTTCTTTCGCGGCAGCGAACGGTTCAAAGTGTGGGGCGTCAATTTTTGCTTCGCCGCGAATTTCCCCACGCACGAAGATGCCGAGCGAGTTGCCTTGCGGTTGTCCGCGTTCGGGGTCAATTCGGTCCGCTTTCATCACCTGGACACGCAGGACTATCCCTCCGGGATTTGGGATCCAAAACAGAAGAACGAACTTTCCACCGAGGCTCTCGACCGGCTCGACTTTTTCATCGACCAATTGGCGAAGCGGGGTATTTATGCCAACGTCAATCTACATGTCGGCCGGTTTCATTCGCGCAAACTGGAATTGCCAGAGCCGAATGAGGGTTACGACAAAATGGTCGATCTCTTCACGCCCGAATTGATTGACGCCCAAAAAACCTATGCGAAAAAACTGCTCGGGCACGTCAACGCGTATCGCAAAGTCGCATATGCCACCGATCCGGCCGTCGGGTTTGTCGAGATCAACAATGAGGACAGTCTGTTCATGTGGTCCGCTCCGCAGAAGTTGCCAAAGCTGCCCGACTATTATGCCAAACTTCTGCAAACAAAATATGTCGCTTGGCTCCAGCAGAAATATGGCACAACGGAAAAGCTGAAAGCCGTTTGGAACAAAGGCGCCGTTCCGCTCGGCGAAAATGTTTTGGTAGATATCGCGACGACGGGTGGAAACAACAAACCCGGCTGGAATCTCGAACAACACGCGGGCAGCACCGCCAATGTCGTTCCGCTCGATCCGACCAAAAAGAAAGGGGTTCGCATTGAGATTACAAAGGCCGACAGCGAAGGTTGGCACGTTCAGATCAATCAGTCGGGCCTAAAACTTGCAGCGAAGAAACCGTACCGCGTGACATTTCAAGCAAGGTCCGATGCACCGCGCACGATTGCGTACAATGTCAGCATGGCCCACGATCCGTGGGGCGGACTCGGTTTGCAAACGAGCGCGGAATTAACCAAGGAGTGGAAAACATTCAACGCTGGTTTCACCGCACCCTCCGACGATGCCAACGCACGGCTCAACTTTCAAATCGGCGGTAATCCCAACGCCGTCGAACTCTCCGACGTCGTGTTGCAAGAAGGGGGCGGTGAAGGGATGGGCGGTGATGAGAATCTGGAACAAGGAGCCATCGCGATGTTTCCCTCGATTGAACCGGCGATTCGTGTGCAGGACCGCCTCCGCTTTCTCGCTGAAACAGAACGAACATTTTTTTCCAACATGAAGCAGTTCATCCATAAGGACTTGGGATGCCAAGCCCTCACGACGGGCACGATTGTATTTGGCCCGCTTGGCATGTGGGCGCAGCAAGACATGGACTACATCGACGCCCACGCCTATTGGCAGCATCCTCATTTTCCCGGTCGCGATTGGGACTTGGGCAATTGGACGATTGACCAAAAGGCACTCGTCGATCATCCCGATGGCGGAACACTGTCGGGCTTGGCGTGCAGCCGCTTGGCGGGAAAACCGTTCACGGTGAGCGAGTACAATCATCCGGCCCCGAATGATTATCAAGCAGAAACCGTGCCGATGTTTG
>JAYUFG010000401.1:0-11231 GCA_043738845.1 Planctomycetaceae bacterium | reverse complement strand
TTTAAGGAGGCGAGCGATGTGGCGTTCCGTAATTGTTTGTAAGCAGTTTTCTCGGGCCATATTCGCGGCGATTGCGGTCCTTTCTACGACCATTCTGGGCTTCGCAGCAGAACCTCCTGTCGGTTCCGATCCGCTGGATTTTTTCAAAGCCCTCGAAGACAAGCAGATCGAGGCGACCTTGATCCCCCGCGACGCCAAAGAGATGGTCCTCCAAATCAAGAACCTGACCGACCGACCGCTCACGATTCAACCGCCCAATGGTTTTGTCGGTGTGCCGGTGCTGGCTCAATTCTTACCGGGGGGCCAAAATAACAACGGCAACAATCGCAACGGCGGCAACAAAGGCCAGGCACCGCAAACGCTCGGCGGCAATCTCAATGGCATCGGGCAAAATGGTGGTCGCAATGGTCAGGGATTGAACGGTCGCGCGAACGGTGCGAATGCGAATCCGCTGTTCAACATTCCGCCGGAAAAGACGCTCCACTTCACGGTTCCCTGCGTCTGTTTGGAACACGGCAAGCCGAACCCCAGTCCTGCATATCCTTACGAAATTCGGCCGTTGGAAAGTTTCACCGACAAGGTCGAGATTCGCGAAATCGTCATCGGCCTTTCGGCAGGAAAGTATTCGCAAACGGTGGCGCAGATTGCCACTTGGCATTTTTCCGACAACTTAAGTTGGGACGAATTGGCCAAGCTCCAAATCAAGCATCTTAACGGAGCGAAATCTCCGGAGTTCACCGCGCAAGAAATCGACCGCGCAAAACAAGTCGTCGCCGAACTCCCACCCGCCAAGCCGACGAATGCGACTGCGGTCTCGACCGCAACTTCAGCCAAACCGACAAATGCGAGCATCGGCAAGTAACGATTGATACCTCATCGACTGTCGCAATGTCGTCTTTCACTACCAAAAGACCGTTCTTTTGCGGAGGAAAAGACAACAATCATAGGTTTCAACCGCCGCCCCCTTTTCCGCCGGACCTGCGCCTTGTACAGTGGACACAGTTGCGAACCCTTTCTTCGGCGAGTGTGTCCTCGGTCTATGGTTGAAAATTGTCCCGTCAAAACGCTCGTCCATAAAGGGATCACTATCGAGGGTTACTCCCGCGCCGCCGTGCAATCGTATTGGCGGCTGCCGGAGTTTAAGATCGGCTTTGATCTCGGTGCCCATCCTTGGTCGTTCATGGGGACGGGAACCTGGTTTATCTCGCATACGCATCTCGATCATATTGCGTCGCTGCCCGCCTATGTCGCGCGACGCCGCATGATGAAGATGGAGCCACCCGTCATCTATCTGCCTGAAGCGGCGATTGACGACGTTCATAAAATTCTCAAATTGTTCACGCGGCTCGACCGAGGGCGGATGCCGTGTCATTTGTTGCCGATCAAGCCGGGCGACGAGATCGAACTCTCGCGGGAACACGTTGTCACCGTCGGCGCGACCAAGCACACCGTTCCCTCGATGGGCTTTGTCGTTTGGGAGCGGCGGAGAAAATTGAAGCCTGAGTATCAATCTCTCGCGGGCGATCAGATTCGCGATTTGCGATTGAGCGGGGTCGATGTAACGGCGGAAACGCGAGTCCCTCGCGTGGCGTATCTCGGTGACAGCGCACCAGAAGGACTCGACAACAATCCGGCGATGTACGACGCCCAGATTTTGATTACAGAAATGACGTTCGTGGCTCCTTCGCACCGGAAGGAAAAAATCCACAAATTCGGTCACATGCACCTTGATGATATTTTGGAACGTCGCGACCGCTTCAAAAATGAGTTAATCATTGCGGGCCACTTTAGCACCCGCTATCAAGACGACCGCATTCGCCGACTGGTAACGCGCAAACTTCCCGACATGCTGGGCGGCCGGCTGGAATTGTGGTTGTAACTATGCTTCCCGAGTGAAATATAACGACTCGCATCCATCGACGAAACCGATTCCCAATTCCATGCGTTGCGACCGTTGATCAGGCTACACGATGTCCGCCAACTTAACGCCGTTCAATTGGGTGCGCAGCCGTTCGCAAACTTCCGCCAGCTTGGACTTCAAATTTTCGGAAAGCTCTGGCGGCAGATGATCTTCCGGGACAATCAGCGTGAGCGGGCCATCGACTGCCTCGATTACTTCGAGGAGTGACGTTTCCGTCGCGGGACGTTTGAGACAATATCCCCCATCGACGCCGCGCGTCGATTGCAGCACGCCGTGCATGACCAGGCTACGGAGAATTTGGAGTAGGAACCGCTCCGGCATTTCTCCGGTGCTGGCCAATCGGCTGCACGGGACGGGCGTTCCGGGTTCGGCCTGCGCTAATTGCAGTATGGCCTGCAAAGCATAACCGGTTGTTCGAGAAAGTTTCATGGCGGCGACCTCCGGGTTGCAAGTGTTATCTCACACGTGACGCAACACGCTACGACGGAGTGACAAAAGTATCTTCCGACGTAAACTTCGTCTCTCTCTGTCGCACAAAACGCTTTAACATTTCCGGGCATTTGGAAAACGTTCCGCCTGGACCACCGCGAAAACGTTTCAACTCAAAATTGCGGACCTATCCACCGACATCCCTCAGAACGTTGCCGTGCGGACATCCAGATATTGTTCCGTTTGGCTCCTCGCCGCGAAGCACCAATGGACCACGACCCATCCCACCTTCGGACCACTACCCCTCACAATTAAGGATACTAACGCGCTGGGGGCAGAAATACAAGCATTTTCCTTGCTGACAATCCGCGACCGTTGCAAAAGGCAGATAAATTGCCCTGTTCAGAGGATACTGTCGGACGGGCCGCGACCCACGCGCACCCCCGTTGCGTTTATTCAACATGTACCAAATTGGACACATGGCAAATCTCCCCATTAAAATCCGGGATGGCTTCGACTCGATGAGGTAAGAGAATGTCCAGCAACAGGTTACGACGTTTCACGGACGAGAATCGGAACCTTGGCGCGGCAGTTGCATGCTTTAAGTTTTATGCGAATTGTCGTGCTAAGTATTTTGTCGCTCACGCTGTATCTCGGGCTGCTCCTCGGACGTGTTGAAGTTCCAGCCGACGCAGGCAAGTCGTCGGCCGCTTCGACCCACGACCATTGGCGCAGGACGGTCGATGGTTGGGAACGGGACAATTGGCGAACGGCTTCGCCCGTAGCGGCCTTGCTCCCGCACCCGGCGATCTTAGCCGCAGCGGAATTTATTTTTTCGCTGACCGCCCTGTTCGCTTTCGAGTCAACATCGCGACTCGGCCGAAGGAAGACTTCCGCGACTTTCTCCAAGAATCCGTCCGTCGATGCTCCTTGGATCAAATAACGAAACCACCGACGACGAGAAAAATGATAGGGCCTACTTCTTCAGTGGGAACAATCGAACGGGGCCGATCAAGCCCGAGTCGCGGAGGGGCCAGTTCGTCGCGTCTAGGCCCGACTTTTGTTGTAAGCTCGCCAAGTTGGCGTCGTAAAAATACTTCCAGTTGACCTTCCGCCGGTCGAGATCGGCGATTCGGTTCATCGCCAGATTCGTCACTTCGATTTCGAGTTTGTGTGAACCATTTTTGACGAGCGAGCCGTCGATTCGCAGCGTACTCGGCGACGAGAACACGGTGCCGACGTGTTTGCCGTCGATTAAAACTCGCGCACTTTCACACACATGGCCCAGGTCGAGCAGCCAACCACTCGTATCACTCTTGCCCGGGAGAACAAACTCGGTCGTGTACCGTGCGGTGCCCGCAAAGCGTTTGCATTCCGGATCGTCGCGTGTGGTCCAGGAGGACAATGGGTCCGTTTCGTACTCGGCGGGCAGGACCGGTCCACCCTCGATGAATTTCACGTTCCACCTTCCCGCCAACGTGATTGGCTGAGCGGTGTAATCGGTGTATTTCCATTTAAGTTCGTCGCTATGAGTGATGCCCTCGCCGATGGACGTTTGCAGGATGCACGATTCGCCCGGCTGCAATTGAATTCGTACCTTCGTTCGCAAATTGCCCTCCGGCTTGATTTCGGCCCACCCGCCGGGGGATTCGGTACGGGGATCGAGAATTACGGCATCATCCGCTTTGCAGACGACACTTACGAAGTCATTGACCAATTTTTTCCCGCGATTGGCGATGAAATACGTCGTCTTGCGCTGCTTCGTTTGCGTGCCCACGCGACGCACAAATTGCAATCCGAGATCGACCAATGTTTCACGTGAAACATTGGCATTGGCCAGTAAGGCTTCCACGTCCGTACCGACAACGATCTTGCCCGTACCGAGTTTTGCAACTTGCACGTCACTGTTCGGTTGCTTCTCGAAGGACAATCCAGCGGTAATCGCTTTTAATTCCACCCGGCGTTTTTCCAAATCTTTCCAACCCGGTACATCGGCTGGAAGCCCATCGTGAAACAAAATGGTCGCTCCGGACTCGGCCAGTTCGAGCAGTTTTTTCAGGGTCTCGACCGGCATTCGGCGGCAACTGGGAACGAGGACCGCACGAAAACCACTTTGCCGATCCACCACAAAATCCGGAAGTTTCTCCCGATCAAGGGTATGAATGCGACCGTCCTGCATCGACAAATCAATCGCAAACCGATCCGACAAATAATCAAACGTATAACCCCGCTCCCACAGTTTCATCGCTGTGGCGGTCATCGACTTCGACATCGGGTTCGTCAAAATCAAATTGCCCGGTGCGTGCCACACATCATGGACCGGCACGTACAACAACACTTCGTTCGCCGGTGCGCCCGCTTGCAGGATTGTTTGACAACGAGTGACATAAGCGTTGTAGGCGGGAAGATCGTGCCACAGGCCACCTTCTGGGCCGAAATTAACGGCCGCGTAAAACTGCCAACCAGGCCAAGGGGCATCCTTCGGCGAATACGGAATCCCGTGGAACAAAATATGGTTCGTGCCGCACAAGAACAAATAGTCGGTCGCCTGTTTCACATCGGCGAGCGACGAATGAAAATGTTCGCCCAACCAGGTGAACGACTCGGACGAAGACAAATTCCGGCCAGTGAGATGAGCGGCTGACGAGGAAAACTTATTGAGGGCAATACTCTGCTCGCCGAGCTTGCCGAAAATTTCCGTTTCGGGAATGTCCGACGCAGCATACAGGTCGAGCAGATTGCCCGGCCCGCCGTGAGCTTGGTTCCGGGACAGACTGCCGTGTGAATGACACCACTTGGTCCAGCGTTCAATATAAGCCAAGTGAAGTTCAAAGATCGTTTCGCGATAGTCGCTCTTCACGCGAGCAATCGTGTCGGTCTCGCCTTCGTCGAACATCGCGGCAAGCTGCGTTCGCAAATCATAACCACGGCGTTTTTCAAACTCGGCGAAAAACTCCGTCGTCCACTGGGCGTTGTAATACTCGAACGAGTCGTGAAAGTGCGACCGAATTCCGGCGACAGGATGCGCCGCAAAGGCCGCATCAAAGCGAGTCAGATACTTGTCGAGAGCCTTCGTCGAGAACGGATCGAGAACACTGCCCACGCCGCCGGGTGCCGCCCGCTTGACCTTCATGACGGGGCTAACTTGCAACACCGCGTAGGCCCGCCACTTGCCTTTGTCTTGTGGTGCGGTCCAGTCGAGTTGTCCGTTGCGGACTTTTTCGGTCAGGTCAAGTTGCTCTCCGGCTGTGGAAATTGCCCGCAAACAGTGGAGGTTGCCCGGCGGAAGTTTTTCCTTCAGACCTTGACCGGCGGCAATGTCGAAGGCTTTGAGAACGACTTTCGCCGAGGCGTCGTCGGGCGTGACATTCGGTCCGCCAAAGGGCCAGCCAGTGCCGGTCGTCAGATCGACCTCCATGTGCAGCGACTTGGCAATTTCGACCGTATCGCTCAGGCGGTCCATCCACTGCGGCGAGAGGAACTCGATGAACTTATCTTCGGAACCTTTGGCACCATAGATCGGACAAATTTCGACGCCGCCGATGCCCGCCTCATGATACATGTTCAACAGTCGTTCGAGATTCGGCCGATCCACGGCACTCCCCAGCCACCACCAACGGGTCCACGGTTGCGAGGTCGTCGTGGGATTGGGAAAAACGAACGACTCCTGTTCCTGGGCCTGCTCGATAGTCGCCGGCACGACCGCCATCGCGTAGGAAGCGCACCAACCGACCATGAACCCACCCAAAAAACAAATGGCAATCAATCGTGTGGTAGCCAAGGTTCGAATCTGCAAAGTAAAGAATGTCATGCGAGATACCACTTTTTGTGAACAAGGCTTTTGGTCCGGCGGTTTTCGCCCAGGTTAATTTGCAGTTTTGGTCGGCCCAGATGTCCGTCATTGTCGTTGAGCGGGGAATTGAAATCAACTATCCTTTTTATGCTGTGGAACGAATCGTAACGCCTCTTATTCGCGCGCCAGGTTGCAAACCAACCTGCGTTAGGCCGCGGCGCAGAGCGGAGCAATACGGTCCGGTGAAGCCGCCGAGAAATTCGCTCCCTTTATGTCCGCTAAATATCCCGCGCGACATTGTGATTTATCGCTTAACTGCTTGCGCTGCGATAACTCTCCAGTGCCCGAGAGAAGAGCCAGCGGGAGCCGAACAGACATATCTGCGTGGCAAAGAGTGCAAACCCTGCGAGGTAGGCATTCTCTCCTTCGAGTGGTTTGACCATGATCCGGGCAGGAACATTCACGACGATCAGCACGGGGATCGCAAACGTAAAGAATGTTCGCAGCGGAACACCCCATGGCCCTTGATAGATTTCCATCGGATAGCGCGAGAAATTAGTGATGTAGAACCAAAAGTCGTACAGGCTTTGATTGCGGCCCAGCCAGATGCTCGTCGCCGCCAGAGAAATCATTAGACTGTATAATAAAGCCACGCCGCACAGCACATACAGCGGATACAACACGAACTGCCAAAAGCTCGGCACGACCGCGATATGAAACAGCGAAAAAGTAAGTATCCCGAGAGCGAACATAAAATTCGCCAACGACGACCAGTCAATTTTCGCGAGCGAGATTAGGAATTGTGTGTCAATCGGTTTGAGTAGTGCAAAGTCCAGTCCGCCGGTGCGAATCAACTCGCTGAACTCTTCCATGTTCGGCATGAAGAAGGCTTCCACAAGACTATTAACGAACAGCGTCGTCGAAAGAAAAATAAAGAATTCGTACTTCCCCCAGCCGGTCTTGTGACCAATCTCGGTCGTGAATTGAAAGACGAGCAGATAAAACCCCAGGTTCATGCTCATCCACGACAGCGACGAAATGCACTCGATCAAAAAATTTCCACGAAACGTCATGTCGCGAACTAAACTGTTCCGCGCAAACGTCAGAAAAACTCGCAAGTAATTGGGCCGAGTGGAGATCATCGATTCAAAAGGATCGTAAAAAACGGGTCGAGCAAGGAAGTGCGGTCGCGACGGACCCTATGCAAGATACCGAAGAATACCAACCGAGTCGACTGGGGGAATTTGCCTTGGCCGCCGATCTGCGGTAGAACTATTTGAATTCGTCACCGAGCCTCAGCCCCTCGCCCGCGACCTATTTTGGTACCTTCCAGCCCTTTGGAGTCTTTTCTCATGCTAGGTTCGTTTCTGATTCGTTGGATGTTAGGTCTCACGGTGGGAATGAGCGGTTTGTCGTTAGCGGTGGCTCAACGTGATCCGCCACCGAAGTCCGACGTACCCGTCGAGAATAACACGGCTGATGTACCCGCCGAGATTGGCAAAGAAACGCCTCCGCTCCGCAAGGATGTGATCCGGCTCCCTGGAGTGCAGACGAAGGGAACAGTATTGCTGCCGAACCAATGGACGCTCCAACCGGTTGGACGTCAGTTGAAGCTCGGCGATTTTCCCGTCAATGTCGCCCTGCATCCGACCGAACCGTTTGCCGCCATTTTGCACGCCGGCTTTGGCGACCATGAAATTGTCATCGTCGATTTGAAGAGGTATGAAATCGTGTCGCGAGCGACACTTCCGCAATCGTTCGGCGGAATTTGTTTTTCGCCGGACGGAAAACAGGTCTTCGCCAGCGGTGCGGAACATGGATTGGTCCATCAGTTCCAATTTGCGAAAGGGTACCTGAACGAGCATCAAGAAATCAAAGTTGGCTTTGCGGCAGACAAATTTGTGTCCGCCGGTTTGACCACCACGAACGATGGAAAAATACTGATCGTATGCGTGGCCTGGGGTGACGTGGTGAAACTTGTTCCACTCGCCGACCCGACCAAACAGACGGCGCTGAAACTGAACAAGGACGATTATCCATATATGCCTCTGGCGTCGAAAGATGGCAAACGGCTGTACGTGAGCCTGTGGGGACGGAGCGGAATTGCGGTGTATGATCTCGAAAATCAACGGATTGACTCGCTCTGGGCGACGTCGTCGCACCCAACGGAAATGGTCCTTTCGCCCGCTGAAGATATTTTATATGTCGCTTGCGCGAACAGTAACAATGTCGATGTGATCGAAACGAAGTCGGGTAAGCCGATGGAAACGATCATGACCGCCCTTTTTCCGAAAGCCCCGTCGGGCAGCACGCCCAACAGTCTTTCACTGACGCCCGACGGAAATATGTTGTTCATCGCCAACGCCGACAATAACAACATCGCGGTCTTTGATGTGTCGCGGAAGAAGAATGCCAAATCGCTGGGCTTTATTCCGGTCGGATGGTATCCGACCTCCGTCCGTTTCAATCCGCAAGACAATCACCTGTACGTCGCCAATGGCAAAGGGCTTATGTCCAAGGCCAATCCGCAGGGGCCAAATCCTTTGAACGAGCCGCCCAAGTCGATCCGCGAATACATCGGCGGATTGTTCAACGGAACGCTTTCTGCCATCGACGCGCCAACGCCCGCCGACATGGTGAAGTACACGAAAAAAGCCTACGAATGCAGCCCGCTCCGCGCCGATCAAGGGACCGTCGCCCAACCGCGAGAGGCGAACAATCCAATCCCGGCAAAAGTCGGCGACGCCAGTCCGATCAAACATTGTTTGTATATCATCAAGGAAAATCGAACTTACGATCAGTTCTTTGGCGACCTGAAAGAAGGGAACGGCGACCCGAACTTGTGCATTTTTCCGGATCGCATCACGCCCAATCATCACGCCTTGGCCAAGCAGTTTGTCCTGCTCGACAATTTTTATGTCGAGGCCGAAGTCAGTGCCGATGGTCACGAGTGGAGCATGGCCGCCTATGCTACGGACTTCGTGGAAAAGTCGTGGCCGCTAAGTTATCGAGCGGGCGGTCGCGGAATTTTTCGCTATCCGGCGGAGGGGTCGCTGCCGATTGCGTACCCGGCGAGCGGATATTTGTGGGATCGGGCGAAGGAGGCGGGCGTGACCTATCGCAGCTATGGCGAGTTCATCGCCAACGGCAAAACGCCCAACGATCCGGCCCACGCACGGGTGCCAGCCCTCGAGGGACATTTCGATCCTAAGTTTCACGGCTTCGACGTGGAGTACTCGGACCAAAAGCGGACCGACCGCTTTCTCGAAGAGTTCAAGGCTTATGAAGAAAAGGGAGACTGGCCGCAGTTGGTCATTTTGCGACTTCCCAACGATCATACGGCGGGCACCGCGCCGGGCAAGGTGACGCCGACGGCGATGGTCGCTGACAATGATCTCGCCGTTGGCCGTGTCGTCGATGCGGTCAGTCGCAGCAAGTATTGGAAAGAAACGGCCATCTTCATTGTCGAGGACGATGCCCAAAATGGGGCCGATCATGTCGACGCTCATCGCACGGTCGCCTTGGTCGTTAGTCCCTACACAAAAATGCAACACGTCGATTCGAGCATGTACTCGACGACCAGTATGTTACGGACGATGGAATTGATTTTGGGTCTGAAGCCGATGACGCAATTCGACGCGGCCGCCTTGCCGATGTATGCGTCGTTTCAAGAAAAACCGAACCTTGTTCCGTACAAGTTCCTCAACGCGAACGTCAATCTCGCCGAGTTGAACACGAAAGAAATGTACGGCTCGAAGGAGTCGGCGAAGTTCGATCTCTCGAAGGAAGACGCGGTGGACGATCTCCTCCTAAACGAAATCGTCTGGCGTTCGGTGAAAGGAGCAAACTCGCCGATGCCCGCCCCGGTGCGAGCGTCGTTTGTCTTTCAATCGCCAAAAGCGAAGGACACCGACAAAGATGACGATGATGATTGAGGATTCCGCCCGAATGATTGTCACTGTTTCGCAAACACCGGTTCGCCGCAGCACGTAAGCGAAGCGATATGCCGATTCAACTCCTTCAATTATACTTAACTCCGTTAAACCCTTTCTCTCACTTTCCCTAACTCACAAAAAGTGCCGTATGTTCAGAATCATTGCGGTTTGTTTGGCGTTGTTCATGGCTGTCTCGGTTCGGGCAGAAGAAACTCCTGCGACAACCGCGACGACGGTGATGACCGTGCGGGGAAAATTGCTGCATGGCGAAGATTTTAACAAAGAGTTCGCCAAGGAGTGGAAGGTTGCGAAAGGGAAATGGGAGATCGCCGATGGTGCCCTCCAGGGGAGCGAAGTCAAAGAGGACATGCACGCTGCGGCTTTTCGTCACGCCGTCTCGACCGAGAACGTCGTGATCGAGTATCAATTCAAACTCGATGGAGCGACGCAAACTTCGCTCAGCCTGAACTCAAAAAAAGGCCACCTGAGCCGGGTCGGAATCTCGCCAACGTCGATCTCGCTCCGCAAAGACTCGTCCGATAAGAATGTCGCCGACAAAGCGGCCAACCTCGATACGGTCAAGCTCACGATCAAGCCGGGCGAATGGCACTCGCTCGTCGTCGAGCAATTGGGTGGCGAGATGGCAGTCAGTCTGGACGGAAAACTCATCGGGTGCGGCAAGCATGAAGGACTCGCCGAGCCGATCTCGAATGTCGGCCTGACCGTCGCCGGTGAATCGGTCTCATTCCGCAATTTGCTTATTTCCGCCGCGACCCCCAATGACAACTGGGCCGCCGAACGGGAAAAGTTTCTCGCCGCCCGCAAGAAATAGCCGATCAGATCCCTCGTCTTGGCGACTTTCGGCGCGTGGGAAATGTGCCCTACCCGTCGGGCCGTTGCGTTTCTATAATACGAATAATACGAGTAGTGCTTTGTCACGGCTGAAACGAAAAATGCCGCTATCGTGTGCCACTGGCTCTGCCCATTGATCTTAACACATCCTTGCTAGCGGTGCTGACTTGACCGGTAGGGAATAATCGAGGTATGTATCATCGCTTCCGGTTTTCCGTGATCAACGCCTCCATCTCAGGTACGATCAATTGGTCAATTCCCACCTCCAAGCGACGCAGGCGTTAGCCAGCGGCATTCACGC
>JAYUFG010000400.1:0-29335 GCA_043738845.1 Planctomycetaceae bacterium | reverse complement strand
GCAAGCCGCCGAACTCGCCGCGACCAAATGGAGCCGCATCCAAGTTGCCCTGGACGCCGTCGGCGGACAAAAGGACAATCACATCGCGAAACTTTTTTGGTACACCGATCTTGAACAAGCGAAAGAGGCCGCCAAAAAGTCGGGTAAGCCGATCTTGTCGCTTCGCCTGTTGGGAAAACTGACCGACGAACTTAGCTGCGCGAACAGCCGCTTCTTCCGCACGATCCTGTACCCGCACGCCGAAATCAACAAAGAGTTGCAGGACAACTACATCCTCCACTGGGAAACTTTCCGCAACGTTCCGATCGTGACCATCGACTTCGGCGACGGTCGCAAAATGGTCCGCACCCTGACCGGCAATAGCATCCATTACATCCTCAACGCCGAAGGCCGACCGATTGAAGCGATTCCCGGCTTATATGGACCAACCGCTTTCCTGCAACAATTGCAAGCCGCCAAGACACTTCATGCCCGCCTTCAGACTGCGTGCCGAATCTCGCCAGAAACTCAATTGCAGCAATATCACGCGGCCCAACAGCAAAAGGTATTGGAGAATTGGGTGAACGATTTGCATAAAATCAATAAATCGGTTGCGGCTGGCCACGATCAAACCGCACTGGCTCACGTCGCAGCGTATACAAAATACGTTTCGACGAAGAAGCCCGCCAGCGATGTAACTCCGGACAAGACCGTCTTAACAGCCGCAGAATTGCAAGCCGCCACCACGGAAGACCTTTGGCAACAACTGGCGTTCATTCACGCCGCCGATGCTCAACTTGATGCAGCCGGTGTTGCCGCAGTCCAGGCAAAAAATCCACCCAACGCGATGGCCGCTGGACGTTTGGCGATTAGCAAGAGCTTCGTCGAAACACCCTGGATGAAGATGGTTCGCAATCTGCAAAACGCGACGGCCCTCGACACGGTCAAAAACGAATACACCTTCCATCGTCAAATTCACGAATGGTTCGCAAACGGTCAAGCACCGGCTGATCTGCATCAACTGAACGAAAAGGTTTACGCCCAATTGTTCTTAATGCCCAGCAATGACCCTTGGCTCGGACTTTCCACCCCCGACCAATTCAGCGGGATCACGAACGGCGGACTGATCGAAAACCAATCGGCCGTAGCAAAAAGTAAGTAACTGTCATGCGATTGTCGAACTGGCAAATGGCAAATGGCGAGCCGAGGGGCGTAAGCCCCCGGTGCGAACGGCAATCGAGCTTCAAACACCGGTGGCTAACGCCCACCGGCTCGCCAATCGCTAAGGCCCCAGGCTCGTCAATTTTCTTCATTTTGCTATTCATGCTTTTCACCGATCTGGCGTAAAATCTAACTGTCGTTGTCATTTTCCACTCCACTTATCATTTCAATTTCATCGCCGGAGAATTCCATGCCCACCTCTGACCGACGTAACTTTTTTCGCCAAGCGACCGGTGGCCTCGCCGCCATCGGCCTGGGAACCTTATGGTTGCCCGAACAATCAACCGCCACCGAGCCAAGTGGCGGTTTAGGTACCTACGCCGACCACGTCACCACCGGCATCGGAAATATCAAGCCTCCCGCGAATTGGAAATCGACCGAAGACAACATTTGGGGACCGTACTTTCGCAAAGGTGCTCCGTTCCGCGCGAAAATAACTCCCGCCCTCGAGCCGGGCACAACCCTCGTGATCTCTGGTCGCGTGTGGGGACTCGACACTCGCAAGCCGCTGTCAATGGCCGTACTCGACGTGTGGCAAGCCAACGCCAAGGGACGTTACGACAACGATGATGCAGCCAAACCGCCCGCCGCCGATGTTTTTCTCAATCGGGCACGCATGGTGACCGACGAAAATGGTTATTATGAATATCAGACCGTTCATCCTGGTCGTTATCAAATCGGCGACAATCAATGGCGGCCCAGCCACATTCATTATTACGTGCAAGCACCCGGCTACAAACCACTCGTGACGCAAATGTATTTCAAAGGCGACCCCATAAACGCGCAAGATCAGTTCATTAAACCGTCCTTGATCGTCGATGTGCAAGTTGTGAAAACCGCCAATGGTTCCATCGAACAGGGCACGTTCGACGTCGTCCTGGAAAAAGCGAAAACCTAAATGACCCCGCTCAAAATACTCACTGTCGAAGACGACCCGGCGATCCGTCGCGGCATTGTCGATGCCCTGCAGTTCGCCGGATACTCCGTCATGCAGGCCGCCAATGGTCATGAGGGAATGGAGAAAGCGACCCATACTTCGTATGACCTATTGCTGCTCGACCTCATCATGCCAGGTCCGAGTGGACTCGACATTCTCAAAGCCGTCCGAGCCGACAAGCCAACGCAGCCGGTCATCATCCTAACGGCGAAAGGCGAAGAGGACGACCGCGTGCAGGGACTGCGACTCGCCGATGATTACGTCGTGAAGCCCTTTAGCGTCAAGGAACTTCTCGCTCGGGTTGAAGCGGTCCTCCGTCGTTCGCCCGAGCGGCCGCAAGACATTTCTCAAGTCACATTTTCCAATGGCACCGCCGATCTGGCTCGTCGCGAAATTCGATTTTCCGAAGGCGAACGAGTAGAATTATCGGAGAAGGAAGTTGACTTACTGCGATACTTAGCCATTAACGCCGGTCGCGCGCTTTCGCGAGAAGAACTCCTCTCGCACGTTTGGCAAATCAACCCTCGGGGCGTAACGACTCGCACGATTGACATGCACGTCGCCCGCCTTCGCGAAAAACTCCGCGACGACGCCGACATCCCGCAAATCATCCTCACCGTCCGCGGCAAAGGCTACATGTTCGCTAATTCCAAATAAAAATCTCCTCCGCTTTTCTCCCTAATTCATCGTTCATCGCTCCTCATTCATCATTTCCCCATGCGTCGTCCTTGGCAAATCTGGCTCGTCTTCACTTGCGGTCTCGCGGTGGCCTTCGCCGCGATGGGCTGGCTCAGTCTCAAGGCACTCGATCTCGAACATGATCGCGAGCAAAGTCGGGTCGATGCCGAACTTGAAGAAGACGTGCGTCAGGCCCTGTGGCAAGCCGACTCACTCGTGATGCCGATCCTGGCTCAAGAAAGTGCCTGGCCCCACTTCGCCTATCGCCCCTTTTACGACAACGGCGGCGGCAAAGGCAAGAGTGAGCCGGTCGCCTCTCCGTTGTTGAATCCGACGAACGATCTCGTCGTGCTGAACTTTGAGGTCAGCCCGGCAAATCGCGTGACCTCTCCGCAAGTTCCGCCCGAGAAAATGAACGAGTGGGCGATAAAAAATGGTCGCTCGCTCGAATGTATCACCGAATCGAGCCAACACCTGAAAGAGTTGCAATCCGTTTGCACGTGGGACGATTTGCTCGCACGTCTGCCCGCTGAACAGCCGATTGCTGTGGCGATGTCTCCACAAAATACTTTGAATTTCATCAACAACTCTTTCGGCAATAACACCTACAATGGTGGAACCATCGTGAACGGCGGCACATTGACGGCCAACGGAACTCTTAACCAAACCACATCGACCGGTGTTACAAATGGAAGCAACGGGAGTTTCGCCTTACCCAACCAAGAGGCCGCCAGTCCCACCGGTGCGCCAAATGCAAACAACAACGATTACGCTGCCAATAAACCGGCCAACGAAAACGGGGATGTCGCGCAGAACACGACGCAGCAAGGTGCTGCACAACAAGCCCTACCTCAACAAAACGACGTTCCACCGCCACCCTCTCGCGGGCGCGGAGACAATAGTCGCGATAATCGCGACCCGCAGACGAAAAACTCCGTCGATCTGGCCATGCGTAACCAAGCCTATAACCAGGGACAAACTTACGCGATCCAACAGCAACAACTCAACAATAAGGGCAATTATTCCGAAGTGGCAATTCCGACCGTTAGCGGTCTGCCCAACATTCGCCAAGGACTCGGCAAAGCTATCTGGTTGAAATCGTCGTTGTTGTTCGCCCGTCGTGTAACTGCCAACGATCAAACCATGATCCAAGGTTGCTGGCTCGACTGGCCGAAACTTCGCGAATGGCTCACCGCCGAAATCAAAAAGACCTTGCCCGACGCAGAACTCGTCGCGATCAATTCGCCCACCGAAGAAACGCGGGGCCGAATGCTCGCGACGCTCCCCGTCAAACTGACGGTTCCCGCCGTATACTTCACGCCGATGACGTGGTACACGCCGATCCGCTTTTCGTTGATCGTCGCCTGGGTCTGCGCATTGCTTGGTGCTTTGGCAGTTGGCGGATTACTCCTGGGCGTCGTCACTTTGAGCGAGCGTCGAGCCGCCTTTGTTTCGGCCGTCACCCACGAATTACGCACGCCATTGACAACATTTCGCATGTATGCCGAAATGTTGTCCGAAGGAATGGTCTCCGACCCGGCCCAACAAAAACACTACCTGGACACACTCCGTGCCGAAGCCGACCGCCTCACGCATCTGGTTGGCAATGTTCTTGCCTACGCCCGACTCGAACGGGGCAAAATGAGCAACCGGCTGAAACCGGTCCCGGTCGCTGAACTGATCGACCGCAGCCAAGATCGTTTGGCCGAACGAGCCAAACAAGCCGAACTCGAATTGCTCGTCGAAATCGACGACGAAACTTTTGCAACCATCGTTTCAGCCGACGTCGCCGCCGTCGAACAGATTCTCTTTAACCTTGTGGACAACGCCAGTAAGTACGCCACGAGTGCGACCGACAAACGACTCCACCTGCGGGCAGAAGCGAACGGGCGACACGTTCTCTTGCGTCTGTGCGATCATGGGCCGGGCGTTTCCGCTAAGGAAGCCAACCGCCTCTTTCAACCCTTTCGCAAATCGGCCAAGGACGCCGCCAATTCCGCACCCGGCGTCGGCCTAGGTCTCGCTCTCTCCCGTCGTCTCGCTCGCGATTTGGGCGGCGATCTCATGAGCGAAGATACACATGGCCAAGGTGCCTGCTTCGTTCTCAAACTCGTTCGCGCGAAGTGAACTCGAACGGCAATGGCCGCAGAGAGTTTGGCAATGATATGGCAATGACAGGCCACCTCACGCAGAAAAATTTCATTGCCCCTCTGCCAGTCGGCGGAAGTCAGGACGTAAAGCGTTCCCTACCCACGGTTTACGGCCCCGTCGAGCGAACCTTTTTCAGCCGTGTGCGTATTATCTTGGCCCAAACATATAATGAGGACGAGCGGAGGGGTGGCAAGATTTTCTCCCCAGCGGCAACTCTCAATCAGCCATGATCCCTTTGAGTCGGCAAATTGCTGTGAACAGCCCACGCGGCAACGCTGCGGACAATCCCGGCACCACCGTGATCAATTGGTCGGCTGTATGGGCCGAGCATAGTCGTTGGTTGCGCACGGTCGTTCTCGCACGATTAGGCGAGCCGCAGGCGGTTGAAGACGTGTTGCAAGAGGTGTGTATTGCCGCCGTTCGACAACAATCGCCCCTGACCGATCCGACCAAAGTCGCTCCCTGGTTGTATCGTTTGGCGGTACGCCAATCGTTATTGTATCGCCGCAAACAAGGTCGTCACCGAAAACTGGTCGCCCGATTCGCCGAAAAATTTCAACCGACCGAACTCGATACTCGCGAACACGACCCGCTCGGATGGTTGCTGTCGGAAGAGCGACGGCGGCTCGTGCGGGTCGCGTTGACGAAAATGTCACGCGGCGATGCCGAAATTTTGCTGCTGAAGTATACCGAAGACTGGAGTTATCACGAGATCGCGAAACGGATCGGCGTCAGTCACAGTGCGGTCGAAACGCGATTGCACCGCGCCCGAGCAAGGTTGCGTGCCGAGTTGGTCGCGATGGAAGTGGTGGAAATGATGAATGATGAGCGATGAACGATGAACGATGAATATTGGGAGTAGTAGGTCAGGCCTATGGCCTGACAACCATTGGTACACAACCGATGGCTTACGAACATTTGTCAGGCCACAGGCCTGACCTACGAGGATGGTGTTGCATGTTTACGCGAGATGAAATCACCGACGATCTTTTAGACCGGTTGGTCGATGGCGAAATGCCAGACGCCGAACGCCGAACGCTGTTGCTCGCGCTCGATGCGCGACCGGATGAATGGCGGCGATGTGCGCTCGCGTTTTTGGAAGCCCAGTCGTGGAAAGAAGTTCTAAAAAACGAGATAGCAAAACCGGTAATTCCACAACCGGTCATTGATACCAATCAACGACTCGACGTATCGAAATCGCAACCGCTGGCTTGGAAATCATACTTGGCGGTGGCCGCCAGCTTCCTGATCGCGTTTTCGCTCGCCACTTGGTTTCAGTCCGGCCGCACTAGAAACGTTCCGTCGTCGCCGGAACAAATTTCGCTGGCGACAAACCAACTGCCCATTGATAAGGATCCCACAGCGAACAACATCGCGACGGCCCCAGTTTCCCCAATCGAGAACGAGTCGCCTCGCCAATTTCCGTCCTCGGTACGGCTCTCGCTGGTGGGCAACGACAATTCCGAACAGTCGTTTGATCTGCCCATCGCGCAAGATGCCGAGCAAATTCAATCGCTCTTGTCCGAACATTCCAACCTCATGTCGCCCCATATTCAGCAGCTTCTCGAACGGTCTGGCCACCGCGTCGAGCAACGCCGGCAGTTTTTTCCTGTCGATTTGAATGACGGCCGACAGATCATTGTGCCTGTCGATGAAGTTCAAGTGCAGTATGTCGGAAGTCGGGAAGTGCAGTAGGGGAAAAGTTAAAACGCAAAACGCAAAACGCAAAACGCAAAATGAAAAATGAAAAATGAAAAATGAAAAACATACTGCGTCGTAACACCGCTTAGCCGCTTCCTTCGGAAGCGAGCATCTTGAACACGTCATCACTCACTCACTCACTCACTCACTCACCATCCCAACGGAGTTCCCCATGACCACACGTTCCCTCCTCTACCGGATTACCTTGTTCGCCGCACTGGCCGGCGTTTGTGTCGGCGGTGTAAACGCGCAGGCCGAAGATGGCGAAGGGATCCCAGTGCCAGCACCAGGTTCGAAAGTGCAAGTTGTGCCGCAAGGTGCATTTAATATCGAGATCATTTCTGATGAAAATGGAACAAAACTAATTAAAACAGGGGGCGCGACAGGTCAACTCATTCTCCAAAAAAATGATCAAGCCATTCCTCCTGGCGGAAGCGAAATCCACGGCGGTACATTGATTTTGCAAAACGGTGCCGAAGGTGCCCAACAAATCAAGACAGCCAACGGACAGATTATCATCCTCGGCGAAGGAAAACCGAACGAGGGTCAAGTGCAAGTCGTGGGCGGACTAAAGATCAACAACCCTAACAAACTGAGCGATTACTACCTCGGCATTGAGTGCTTTCCGACCGATGCCGCGCTCCGCGCTCAATTGAATCTGCCCGACTTTCAAGGTCTCATCGTCGAGCAAATTGTCAAAGGCAGTCCGGCCGAAAGGGCGGGCCTAAAACATTTCGATGTTCTCGTCACGGCCAATGACAAGAAGCTGGGCGAGGTCGCTGATCTCATGGCCGTCGTTGACGCTACCAAAGGCAACGAAGTGAATCTCCGCATTCTGCGCGGCGGCAAAGAACAAACGATTGCCGTTAAACCGGCCAAACGAGAAGGCGACGACAAAGCGGAAATCAAAAGCGGTTGGATCAAAGCCGAGAACAAGTTTTTTGATTTGCCCGTCCCCGCAGCAAACAATCAAGAGGTTCTCAAAAAGGCCCTCAAGACCATCGAAGAGTTGCAGAAGCAAGGTGCCGACCCCGCGAAGATCAACGCGGTTTGGGCCGAGATTCTCAAAGCCCAAGGAGCCGCCGTTAAACAACCGCTCGAAATTCACGCGATGGCCCCCGGCTTTTTCGTCGGCGACGGCGGCAAGCTGAATGAACTGCCTGAGAATATGACGGTCACGATCATTCGCGAAGGGAAAAAGGCGGCCAAGATCAAGGTCCAACAGGGCGATCAGAATTGGGACATATCGGAAAAAGAAATCGACAAGCTGCCCGAACAGGTTCGCGGCTTCGTTGGACCCCTCGTTGGTCGGATGGACTATCTCCGCTTTCGCACCGAAACCAAAAACGCCTTCCGCAAACCAGAAGGCGAATTGAAGCCGGGCGAAAGTCCTTATGTCGCCCCCAAAGGCGAGATCAAAAAACCGGGTGAAGTTAAACCCGACGCTTCCAAAGTCGAGATCAAAAAGTTCGAGATCAAATCATCTGACAATCCGGCCGAACCGAAACCAAAATTGGTCAAGCCGAACGAAGAAGTGCGTGGCGACAGCAGCCTGAAAAAAGAAGTCGAGGAACTTCGCCGTCAGGTGCAAGAGTTGCATGACGAAATGAAGGCCAGCCGCAAAGAGTCCGCCAACAAAGAGTCCGCAGAGAAAAAACCTGCCGACAAAGCGGCTCAGCGCAAAGACAAGAAAGAGAAAAAGGACGACTAAATCACCGCGTCACGATTTCACGAGGTTCGTCACGACCTCGGCCGCATTCCGAATATCCGCCGCCGTCACGTCCAAATGCGTGACGGCGCGGATCGACTGCGAAGAAAACGGCAACACCCACACGCCCTGCTCTTTCAACCGCGCCGAAAATTCGGCGGCGGTGCCAAGTCTTTCTGAGACACGAAAGATCACAATGTTCGTATCAATGGTCTCGGGCAACAGCGACAAGCCGGGCGTTTCTCGAATTGCCGCCGCTAAAATTTGCGCGTTTTCATGATCTTGGGCAAGGCGTTCCACATGATGTTCAAGTGCGTACAACGCGGCCGCTGCCAAGACGCCGACCTGCCGCATCGCCCCGCCGAATAGTTTTCTTGCCCGCCGTGCTTTCCGAATATGTTCTTTCGTTCCTGCCAAGGCTGATCCGACCGGCGCGCCGAGTCCTTTGCTAAAGCAAATACTGACCGTTTCAAAAGGACTTGCCCATTCTCTTGCAGAGATGCCCGTCGCGACGACGGCATTAAACAACCTCGCACCGTCGAGATGCGTAATCAACCCCTGTTCGTGGGCCCAGCGGCAGATTTCCTGCACATTGGTGAGCGGTTGCACCCGTCCCGCCCCGCGATTGTGGGTGTTCTCCAAACAGACGAGTCGCGTTCGCACGACATGGTCATTCTCTGGCCGAATGAATCCGTGCAATTGTTCCGGCCGCAGCACGCCAAACTCCCCCTCAACGGTTCGTGTGGCAACGCCGCTCAGTTGGGCATAGGCCGCTTGCTCGTAGTTGTAGATATGACAACCCGCCTCGCAAATGAATTCGTCACCCGGCTGACAATGCACGCGAATCGCAATTTGGTTCGACATAGAGCCGGAGGGCATGAACAGAGCGGCCTCTTTTCCCAGCAACTCCGCAACCTTGGCTTGCAATTCATGCACGGTCGGATCATCGTCAAAGACATCGTCGCCCACAACGGCGTTGGCCATCGCGTTCCGCATTTCCAGCGTGGGACGAGTGACAGTATCGCTGCGTAGATCAATGATGGGCATCGTCATCGTAGGCTCACAAGTTGTCGCAGCGAAGGTTGAAGTCGCGAAGTCTCTCTGACTTTCGCACCGCTTAAGAACATATCCGTAAATCTCCCCCTCTCCCTCTGGGAGAGGGACGGGGTGAGGGTTTTCGATTGTCCTTCAGAACACTGCTTGAGGATACTACCAAATTTGCGAATGGGAAGTAGTCGCCAAGGGCGCGGCGAATTGTTAAGATGCGAATCAGGCAAGAAAGACCCAGTTCCAAGCCTACCCGTAAAATTGAAACCCGCATTCGCTCAACCTAATACAGCGACCGCTCGGTCGTCCTGCACGATATGACGAACTCTGCCCGCTTGGAACGCTCCTATTCTTTGGCTGTCGAACAATATGCCGAGTTGGGTGTCGATGTGAAATCGGCTCTCGACAAACTTTCCCACATCGCGATTTCGCTCCACTGTTGGCAAGGAGACGACGTTTGCGGCTTCGAACAGTCGGGCAGCGAACTGGGTGGTGGCCTCGCCGTGACCGGCAATTATCTCGGCAAGGCTCGCTCGCCGAACGAACTGCGGTCCGATCTTGATCGAGCTTTGAGCTTGATCCCCGGCAAGCATCGCCTCAACCTGCACGCCTGTTACGCCGAGACCGGCGGCCAGCGGGTTGAACGAGACGCTCTCGAACCGGCCCACTTTCAAAACTGGATTGATTGGGCGAAATCGAAACAGATGGGGCTCGATTTCAATCCGACCTACTTCGCACACCCGAAAGCCGCCGATGGCTTCACTCTTTCGCATCGCGATGCGAGCGTTCGCCAATTCTGGATCGAGCATGGGATCGCCTGTCGAAAAATCGGTGCCGCGATGGGAAAGGCATTGGGAACACCCTGCGTGACGAACGTCTGGATTCCCGACGGTCATAAGGACACGCCCGTCGATCGCAAAGGCCCACGCGAACGCCTTTCTCAATCGCTCGACGCACTGTTTGCCGAACCGCTCGATCCCAAGCACAATCTGGATGCGGTCGAAAGCAAGTTGTTCGGCATCGGTTCGGAAAGTTATGTCGTTGGCTCGCATGAATTTTATTTGGGTTACGCGGTCGCGCGGAGGAAAATGATCTGTCTCGACGCGGGCCACTTTCACCCGACCGAGGTTATCTCTGACAAACTTTCGTCCGTGTTGCAATGGCTCGATGAGATTTTGCTGCACGTGAGCCGTGGCGTTCGCTGGGACAGCGATCATGTTGTGACCCTGACCGACGAGTTGCACGCCATCGCCCAGGAACTGGTACGGGGCGTTTTTTTGCACCGCGTTCATATCGGGCTGGATTTTTTCGACGCGAGCATCAATCGAGTCGCCGCCTGGGTCATCGGCACGCGAAGCATGTTGAAGGCCCTGCTCGCGGCGTTACTCGAACCAACAAACGCCCTTCGCACCCAAGAATCCGCAGGCGATTTCACCACCCGGCTTGCCTGGCTGGAAGAAAACAAGACTCTCCCGCTTGGCGCAGTTTGGGATTATTATTGTCATTCTCAAAACGTCCCTGCCGGTCGAGATTGGCTCGACTCCGTCCGCGAATACGAACACACCACCCTGAGCAAGCGTAAATAACTCCCACCGCGTACTCCGCGAAATAGCCACCAGTACTCCGCGAAATCCCACGGCTTAGCCGCCGCGTCCACGCGGAGTGCCCCCGCAGCGGATGAACACGCAACCCGTACATCACTTTTGCATTCGCCCCGGCTGGCAACGCCGTGAAGGATTTTTTAACCCGAAAATTTGGCAAGTCACCGGTCATTCGACCGCATCCTGATCGCGGCAGTTCGCCCTTTTAGCCCCTCCGCTGCGCAACGAAAAAACGGTACAATCACCAACCAACCTCAATACAATCTGTTGCATTTCCGTTTTGCGTTTTAACTTCTGACTTTTCCCATGCCTGATCTCTACGACAACCCACTCATCGGCCGATACGCTTCCCGCGGAATGTGCGAACTGTGGGGACCAACCAAAAAATTCCAAACTTGGCGGGAGTTGTGGGTAATACTGGCCGAAGCGGAAGCGGAATTGGGCCTGCCAATCAAGGCGAGCCAAATTGCGCAGCTCAAAGCGAACGTCGCGAACATCGACTTTGCCAAGGCGAACGAATACGAGCGGAAGTTTCGCCACGACGTCATGGCCCACGTTCACGCTTATGGCGACGTTTGTCCCGACGCCAAGGGGATCATTCACTGGGGCGCGACGAGTTGTTACGTTACCGATAATACAGACCTGTTGCTCATTCGCGACGGTCTGACAATGGTCCGCAATCGGCTGGCGACCGTCATCGACCGCCTGGCGACGTTTGCTCAGCAGTATCGCGCGTTGCCCTGCCTCGGCTTTACCCATTTGCAACCGGCCCAACCGACGACCGTCGGCAAGCGGGCCTGCCTCTGGATTTACGATCTCGCCTTGGACCTGCATGAGATTGAGCATCGGTTGAATGAATTGCAGGCTCGGGGGGCGAAGGGAACGACTGGGACGCAGGCCAGCTTCTTGGAGATTTTCGGCGGCGACCATGCCAAGGTTCGCAAACTTGACGAATTGGTCGCGAAGAAGATGGGTTTTGCGAAAAGTTACGCCGTGACGGGTCAAACTTACACGCGGAAAATTGACGCCCAGGTTCTCGATGCCCTGTCAGGGATCGCTCAAACGGCCCACAAGGGGGCGACCGACCTGCGAATTTTGCAAAGCCGTAAGGAAATTGAAGAGCCGTTTGAGGCTGACCAAATCGGTTCGTCGGCGATGGCTTACAAGCGGAACCCGATGCGGGCAGAGCGAATGTGCGGTCTCGCGCGGTTTGTGATGAGCTTGCAATCGAGCGGGGCGAACACTTTTGCGACACAATGGATGGAACGGACGCTCGACGACAGTGCGAACCGCCGGTTGACGTTGCCGCAATCATTCTTGGCCATCGACGCGATTTTGATCCTGTATCAAAACGTGGCGACCGGATTGGTCGTTTATCCACAAGTGATTGCGAAACACTTGGCGGAAGAATTGCCATTCATGGCGACGGAAAATATTTTAATGGCCGCTGTTGCGGCGGGTGGAGACCGACAGGAATTGCACGAGAAAATTCGGCTGCACAGCCATGCCGCCGGTGCGGTCGTCAAGCAACAAGGGGGCAACAACGACTTGCTTGAGCTACTTTCCGCCGATCCGGCCTTTCAAAAGGTCGATTTGCAAAACGCACTCGAACCGTCGCAATATGTCGGCCGCGCACCAGAACAGGGGGACGAGTTCTTGGCCGAGGTCGTTGCCCCGATCAGGACGAAGTACTCTGCTGCCTTGACCGTTCAGGCCGAGGTGCGGGTGTAACGCCAGGAGCCAAAGGTTATGACGAGTACGACCGGGTTGGAAGCGGGACTTTCGCCATTCGCCCCAAATCTCCATTGGCGTCCTGGTCGTTTCGGATTTTTGGAATGCATTTCTGGTGTTGGGACTCGATCGCGGAACCAAAGTGGATCAGTTCAGCGGCTTGACATTCCCCCCTTGGACCGATATGTTTGAGGGTTTACAAACCAACACTAAGTTGTGTCCGTAAAACGGTTTTCGCGCGTTGGGACGTTTCCGGCGAGCGGGCTGACCGAGGTCCACGACTTGAGCGACCGGCATGGCGGAGATTCACCTCGAAAACGTATCGAGGATATTTCCCAGCGGCGTTGTAGCGGTGGAACGCCTGAACCTAACGGTTCAGGACGGCGAGATACTTGCGCTCGTAGGTCCATCTGGATCGGGCAAAAGCACAATCCTGCGGTTGATTGCCGGACTCGATTCACCCACCTCGGGCACGATTCGGATCGGCGGGCGAGAGGTGGCGACCGTTTCGGCTTGCGACCGCAACGTGGCCCTGGTTTTCCAGCGGGTGGCGTTGTTTCCGCACAAGACGGTGTTTGACAATTTAGCGTTTGGGAGACGATTACGGGATAAATCGGGTGGTTGGCGAAACTGGCTGGGGGCAAAGTTTGTTCGCAATCACTCGGGCAATGGTAAAAAGTCGCTTGAACTTTGTGTTCACGAGGCGGCTGATTTGGTTGGGATTCGGGCATTATTGAAGCGGTATCCGGGTCAGTTGTCGGGGGGTGAGCAGCAAAGAGTTGCGTTGGCGAGGAGCTTGGCCTCCGAGCCGCAAGCCTTGTTGCTGGACGAACCCCTAAGTCATCTCGATCCGGCCTTGCGAAGTGAGCTTCGGGACGGATTGAAAAGTTTGCATCGGCGGAAGGGGCTGACGACGGTTGTTGTCACCCACGATCAAGCAGAGGCTTTGGCCCTGGGAGATCGCGTCGCCGTGATGCGGGACGGAGCGATTGAGCAAATCGGTTCGCCGAGAGAATTGTACGAGCGGCCGAAAACGCGATTTGTGGCGGGTTTTATTGGCGAATCGCCGATGAATTTTGCCGAAGTCGAGGTTGTATCCGTCCAGGCGGGTAGTGGTGTTTCGGTCGGTTGTATTTCGATAGGTGGTGGAGTGATTCGACTACCTGCCAAAGTACAAGATGCGTTGAAAAAAACAAACCAGAAGCGTGTTGTTTGCGGGGTTCGGCCGGATGACCTCGTTATGGTTGGCGTCAATACCTCAGAGACGTTCGTTCAGTTGGACGGGGTTATTGAAAGTGTTTCGTATCAAGGGGGGCGAAGTTTAGTAGCGATTCGGCTGTCTCAGCGTGATGGTCGAATCGAACCAGAGAGTGTGGCCGAGGGGATGTCCTGGCGGGCGTTCGCTGGCCGAGAGCAACAATTTCAGCCGGGCGAAAACGTGCGGCTGAAATTCGATTCACAAAACGTGCATTGGTTTGACGTTACAACGGGACGCAACCTGCATGTCGAGTGAGTCCTACAATTCGAGCTTACTTACAATTCGAGCAGTACAAAAATCTGACCTGTTGGCGATCTCAGGGAAAGTGAACTGGCAATGAATCCGGGCGAAGTCATGCGGATCGTGGACGCGATCCATCGCGACAAGAACATCGACAAGGAAATCGTTTTCCAAGCGATTGAGGCTGCGCTCATTTCGGCCGCCAAAAAATACCACGGCGAAAATGAAGAAATCGTCGTCACGATCGACCGCCTGAACGGCACCATTTCCGGCACGCATAACGGCCAAGTGCTGGATGCCGAAGAAACGGTCGGCCGCATCGGTGCCCAAACCGCGAAGCAAGTCATCATCCAAAAAATTCGTGAAGCCGAACGCGACGCTGTGTTCAACGAATACAACGAACAAATCGGACAAATGTTGTCCGGCGTCGTCCAAAAATACGAAGGGGGTGCAGCGGCGATTTCCATCGGTGCGAATACCGAAGCAATCCTCCCCCGCAGTGAACAAATCCCGGGTGAAACGCATCATCCTAATGAGCGCGTGCGGGCCACCGTGTTTGAAGTCAAAAAGGCGGGCAGCCGAGTAAAGATCATCCTCAGCCGCATTCGGCCGCAGCTTGTACAGCGGTTGTTTGAACAAGAAATCCCCGAAATCGCCGACGGCGTGATTGAAGTTCGCGCAATGGCTCGCGAGCCGGGCTATCGCAGCAAGGTCGCCGTGAGCAGTTCCGATCAACGGGTCGATTGCGTCGGGGCCTGCGTGGGCGTGCGGGGAAATCGCATCAAGAACATTGTGGACGAATTGGGGGGCGAGCGGATCGACATTGTCCGTTGGAGTGACGACCTACAGGTTCTCATCCCCAACGCTTTGCAACCCGCCACAGTGGAAGAAGTGATCCTGTGTCAGATGCTCGGTCGGGCCATTGTCCTGGTGAAGGAAGATCAACTGTCGCTGGCGATTGGTCGTCGGGGACAAAATGTTCGCTTGGCGAGCAAGCTGTCGGGTTGGGATATTGAAATTATGACGCGTGAGGAGCTTGATGAGCAAATCGAGCGAGCGGTTTCGGGTTACTCGGCGTTGGACGGCGTCCTGCCGGAACTGGCGGAGAAATTGGTCGGTGAGGGGTTCTTGTCGTATGACGATTTGTCGATCATTGAACCCGACAATTTGATGGAGATGGGAAGTTTGACCGCCGAAGAAGCCGACGCGATTGTCTTGCAAGCGGAATCAAAAGCGGCCGAGGCAGAATCGGCTGCGGCCGATGAACGCCGCCGCCAACGCGAGCAAGACCGAATTGACGCCGCGACAGTGGCCGAAGAAGCCAGAGAAGCCGAGGGAAAAGAGAAGCTGGGGAGTAGCGGAGAGTCGGGAACTTCCAACGAAACACCTCCTGTCGGTGAGTCGCCGGCGGGTGAGTCATCGTAATGGGGAGATCAATACCTATGATTTAAGTCCGAATTGCCCGCCGGTTGCCACAGCGTGACCGCCGGGCTCACGCACGAGAGAGGTTAGCTTGCCCGTTCGCATTTACGCGTTAGCCAAAGAACTGAAGATCGACAGTAAAGAACTCGTCGAAATCTGTACCAAAGCCGGGATCACCGGTAAAGGCTCGGCCCTGGCCAGCCTGACAGATGACGAAGACGTGAAGCTGCGCAATTACTTGACGAACAAAGCCAAGGGTGGTGCCAAGCCAGCTCCGTCGCCAGTTCCCAATTTGCATTCCGCACCCGTTCCGGTGCTTCCTTCGACCCCTCCGGGACCGAAGCCAGCCGTTCGTTCAGTGACGAAGACTACAACGGTAGCTCCTCCTCTGGTCGTACCTGTCCCGACGGTCGCCTTGGTAACGCCCGTAACTCCGGTGGCATCGGTCGAAGTCGTTCCGGCCCCGCCCGTGGTGCCAGAATCAACGGCGATGCGTCGCGACGAATACATCCCGCCGGGTGGTGTGTTGAGAAATAAACCATCGATTTTGGGATCGAAAAGGCCCTTGGATCGTCCGATGGATCGCGTTGCCGAACCGAAGAAAAAATCGGCAACCGGCGAAGGCAAGCCCGAAAAGAAAACCGGCCCTGCGATCCGCCTAGGAAGGTTGCCTCCTTCGTCGGCACCGGTTCCTGCCGCGAAATCGAGCGAACCGGCCCCGCAAAAACCGGACATCAAGCTGCCTATCGACGTCATTCGCGCCAGTGCGAACAAGTCAGGCCACACGCCGCTGTCTGAACACATTCGCCGTCACGATCAAAAACAAAAAGACGACGCCGTCACAGCCAGTAAGGACAAGGGGAAAGGCCCCAAAGCGGTTCCCGCTCTGGATCAAACACCCGCCGGAATTGCTGCTCGTGAAAAAGCTCGCAAGGCCCGCGGCGGTCTGCCCGCTGCACCCGGTGAAGGGGAAGAAGAATTCAAGTCGAAGCTCGGCGGTCGCGAAGCACGTCAGCTTAGCCGCAAGCGGGTCGCGAACAAAAAGCGGGGTGAGGACGACGAGCCAGTTCCGGGAGCTCCGGCCGCTCCATTCCGTCGCGCTCCGACTCGCATCACACGCATGAAGCATGGCAGCACGGCCGCGCCGAGGAAGACCAACGTCGTTTGCGAATTGCCCTGCACGGTCCGCAGTTTTTCGGAAGCGATTGGTGTTCCCGCCAAAACGGTGCTGGGACGGTTGCTCGCAACCGGACGGATGTTGCAAATTGGTGCCGATCTCGATGCAGAAACTGCCGAATTACTGGCCATCGAGTTGGGTGTGGAAGTCGATTTCAAGCGGCCCGTCGATATCGAGGATCAACTGTTGACAGCCATGACCGACGAACACGATTCTCCCGAGTCGCTTGAACCACGTGCGCCCATTATTACCGTGCTCGGTCACGTCGATCATGGCAAGACGACATTGCTCGACAAGATTATCGGGATCAATGTTGCCAGTGGTGAAAGTGGCGGTATCACGCAACATATTCGGGCGTACCAAATTGAAAAAAATGGCAAGTTCGTTTCCTTTGTCGATACTCCCGGTCACGAAGCCTTTACGGAAATGCGTGCTCGCGGGGCGAACGTCACCGACTTGGCGGTCCTGGTCGTGGCGGCCGACGACGGCGTCATGCCGCAAACGGAAGAAGCAATTAGCCACGCTCGGGCGGCGGGCGTGCCCATCGTTGTGGCCTTGAATAAAATTGATCTGCCCGGCGTAAATATCGAACGGATTTATCAACAACTGGCCACGAATGATTTGCTGCCGTCGGAATGGGGTGGCGATACGGAAGTCGTGAAAACGAGTGCGATTCAAGGTATTGGTCTGGACGATCTTGTCGAACGGCTGCTCATGTTGGCTGAACTGCACGACTATCGCGCCAATCCTAATCGACCTGCCTACGGCACGTGTTTGGAAGCCCAGCAGCACGAAGGTCGCGGTATCGTTACAAAACTGATCGTCCAAAACGGCACGCTGAAAGTCGGTGATACGATTGTCTGTGGTGCGGCCGCTGGTCGCGTGAAAGCGATGTACAATACGCTCAAGCCGAGCCTACAGTACAAAGAAGCGGGGCCGTCGATGCCGGTCGATGTGACTGGTTTGGATGTCGCGCCAGAGGCAGGCGAACATTTTTACGTCGTCGCCGACATTGGCCATGCCCGAGAGATCGCCGAAAAGCGGGCCACGCGCAGTCGGGCCACGTCGCTCGGTGGTGGTTCTACCCACGTCACGCTCGAAACGCTGTTCGACAAATTGGGTGAAGAGGAGATCAAGACCCTCAACATCATCTTGCGGGCAGACGTTCGCGGTTCCATCGAGGCAATCCAAAAAGAACTCACCAAGCTCGAACATCCCGAAGTCAAAATTCGCATTTTGCAATCGACCGTTGGCGGCGTGACCGAAGCCGACGTTCACTTGGCCGACGCTTCCGACGCGGTCATCATCGGTTTCAATGTGGTGCCCGATGAAAAAGCCCGCGCGCTGGCCGATCAAAAGGGTGTGCAAATTCGCCGTTATGAAATCATTTACAAAGTCACCGAGGATCTGAAAAAAGCTCTCGAAGGAATGCTCAAGCCCGAGGAACAGGTCAAAGACCTGGGCCGCGCGCTCGTCCTGCGGACTTTCACGATCAGTCGGGTGGGGACGATTGCCGGTTGTCGCGTGTTGTCGGGCAACATGCAACGCAACGCTCGTATGCGGGTCATTCGCGACAGCCGGATTGTCGGCGATTACGCGATCGACTCTTTGAAGCGGGAAAAGGATGACGCCCGCGAGGTTCGCGAAGGTTTGGAGTGTGGTATTAAGTTGGCCGGTTACAACGACCTCAAGGAAGGGGATGTTTTGGAATGTTTCAAGGTCGAGGAAATCGCGCGGACGTTTTAGTGGCCGAATTTGAATTGAGTCAATTCAAAACCTAGAAACATCATCGGTCAAATTATCACAAATCATTTGCGTCTTAGTATAAAGAAACATTGTTCAAAGGAAAGTATTTTTCTTGGTGTCCTCTCGTATCTCGGTGGCTAAGTTCTTCGTCGTCTTTGTATGGCGACTGACATCACATCGGTCGTGTTGACACAATTACGAACAATACATTTTGTCACAGAGTTACAAGAGATAAGAGAGATAAATTCGCGAAACACGCGGAGTTATTCGAGATTTCTTTTTGGAATCCTGCCACCGATTTTTTATTTCACGTTTTTAACCTCAGAATTTTATGTCCAGTCGCCGTGTTCAAAAAGTTGCCGAAGCGATTCGTGAGGTGGTCAGTATGGCCATCTTGACCGAATTGCGCGATCCCCGGGTCTCCGACGTGACCGTAACGCGGGTCGAAGTCTCCGGCGATTTGCGTATTGCGAAAATTCACGTCTCGATTATGGGCGACGACAAGAAACAATCGTTGGCAATGCACGGACTACAATCGGCCGCCGGTTTTTTGCAATCGAAAGTTGGCGACCGGGTGCAAATGCGGTACACTCCGCGGATCCAATTTTTCATTGACCTCGGCGTCAAGCAGTCGATTGAGATTGCCCGTATTCTCCGGGAAGTCTTGCCAGCCAAGCCAGGTGACTTAGAAACGAACGACGAGATTGGCGACGAAGAAGCCGGAGAGCATGACGAACAGCCGACGGCGACCGACAAGTAACTTAGATGGTTTGAGTTTTTCCACTCCACGATCAAGACACCTTTTGATATTCCTCTAATTTTCGATTTCAGCATGGCCACACAGAATCGTGCTACGCTGCTTCCAAAGCTGCACAAAATCCTGCGTCAGAATTACAAACCCCTTCTCCCGGACAAACGTCCTTTGATGGAGCAGTTGCTCTACGCCGCCTGTTTGGAAAACACGACGTATGAAACGGCCGACGCCGCGTATGGGCATCTCCGTGAAATTTATTTCGACTGGAACGAAGTCCGCGTGAGTACCGTCGTTGAATTGGCGGAGATCGTGAAGATTCTTCCCCATCCCACCGCAGCCGCCGCCAACATCAAGCGGATTTTGCAAAACATTTTCGAATCGACCTATTCGTTCGATCTCGAAACGATGAAAAAGCAAAACATCGGTGCCTGTGCGCAACGACTCGAAAAGATGGAAGGTTCCTCGCCGTTCATTGTGGCCTACGTCACGCAACATGGGCTAGAGGGTCATGCAATTCCCCTGGATCGGGCGGCGTTGTCGTTTTTGAAAGCGGCAGGTTTGATTGACGAGAACGAAGCCGCATCGGGAAAAATCGTTGGCCTGGAACGGACGATTCCCAAGAATAAAGGGGTCGAGTTTGGCTGCCTGTTGCATCAGGCGGCTTCGGAATTTTACATCGACGTGCAACGCCCGCTGGTCAAAAAGACATTGCTCGCCCTCACTCCGAGCTTGAAGGACCACTGGCCGAAGAAGAGTCCGAAAAAGGAATACGAAGCGTTCGAAAAGGCCAAAGACGAAGCGGCCCGTAAAGAAGCAGAGGACAAAGAGCACGCTCGCCAGGAGGGGATCCGCCTGGAGGCCGAGGCCAAACGCGAAGCCGTTCTGAAAACGCAACAGGCCAAAGCCGCGAAACTAGCCCGCCAAGAGGCCAATCGTCAGGCTGCTGAAGCGGCCAAGCACGCCCCGAAACCGAAGACCATTCCGGTTAAACCTTCACCGACCGACAAACTTAAAAGTCGTCCCGCGCCGCCGCCTGCTAAGAAGGGGAAGAAAACTCCGCCCGCCAAGCACATCGCTTCGTCACACAAAAAACCGGCCCCAAGCAAGTCGGCCAAAGCGGGCAAGTCGCATCCCCCGGCCAAGAAGAAATTGACAACCAAACAATTGTCGAAACGCAAGCCGCGTTAACTTGTGGGCTATTCACCGAAGTCATTGGTTCCAGGAGGTGTTTAATGGCCACGATACTTTCTCTGCCGATTCAAACGCTGCGAAATAGAAATCGAACCGTGTTGGCGATGGCGACCTGTTGCGTTGGTGTCATTTTCACATTGTCGTGCGCTGCTGCGTTCAATTTCGCTTGTGTCGCAATTGCGAACGAGCCAGACGTTCCGAAGGCCGTTTCGCCAGCAGGTGAATTTGACGACGCACCGACCACGCTTGTCCCCAAACAACCGCGCTCCGCCGCTGAAAGGGACAAACTTGAAGCGACCGCGCTGTTCTCCTCCGGGCGAACGCTCGAACAGAACAAGGAGTACGAGACCGCGTTGCGGAAGTATCAACGGGCCGTGCGATTGGACCCAAATGCGGTCACGATCCTCCGCGAGATTATGCCCCTGTCCTTCACGCTCAATCGTCAGGCCGAAGCCGTGCGTTACGCCGCCAAGGTCGTCGAGCAAGACCCTTCCGATCCTTTGCTCGCCTTGCAAATTGGCCGCTATCTCACGGCTGAATCGGGCATCGCGCGGGCGTTAAAAATCTATGAAAAAGCACTGGAAGCCCAGGAGAAAACGCCTGATTCTGCCGTGAAAACGCGGCTGTGGATGGAAATCGGTCGGCTCCACTTCCTCGACAAGGAATATAAGCCTGCAGCCGATGCTTTTGCCAAAGTGAAATCGGCCCTCGACGATCCTAAGAAATATGGACTCGACGCTGCGGCTCGCAAAGAACTGTTGGGCGAAGATGGTTTTGCCTACGAATTGTTTGGCGAATGCTTTTTGGAATCCGAGCGTTACGCTGACGCCCTCTCCGCTTATGAAAAATTAAACAAGGCCGCGCCGAACAACGGAGTCTTCGCATTTCATAAAGCTCGTGTGTTGGCCAAAGAAAAGAAATCGGCCGAAGCACTAGCCAGTTTGCAAACCTATTTCGATTCGCGGGAGACCTCGCGGAGTATTTCGCCCTACGAACTGCTGGCCGAGATTCTCAAACAATCGAATCAAGAAGGCAAGTTGCTGGAGCAATTAGAAAAGCAATACGAAAACAATGCCGACAATCTGCCGCTGGCGGCGTTTCTCGCCCGCAGTTATGTCGCGGCGAATAAACCCGAAAAGGCCGAGCCGATTTGGCAACGTGTTCTCAACAAGCAGGCGGTCGCCGAGGCGTATGAAGGTTTGGCGGAAGTCTATCATGTGACCAAACAGGTCGAACCGTTATGGAAACATTTGGCGGTTGTCGTGGCCAAGACCAACTCGCTCGATGGTATCGGCAAAGACCGCAAGAAAGCGATTGCCACTGATACGACGTTAATGACATCACTCGTTGATCTTGCTCGCCAAAAGTTGAAAGACAAACCCGACTCGGTCGATGGCGATCAACGTCAAGCGGTCGGGTTGCTCGCGCTGGAAGCGAAACAGTACGAAGTGGCGGCGGAATTTTTTGAATCGGCGTTGAGTTACAAACCGCGTAAGAACCCGGCCGAGCTTCTGCTGCTATGGGGCTTGGAACTTTTCGCCGCCGAACGTTTCGACGAAGCGATCAAGGTGTTGCAGCGGGGCGTGGATGAAAAGGCTTTGCCCGAGGACAATCCGGCGTTTTACTACTATCTCGCTGGTGCGCTCGAGTTCGCTGGCAAGACGGACGATGCGCTGCACGCCGCCCGCGAGACGATCAAACGCAAGCCGAAGGCTCCGCGTTTTGCGAGCCGCCTGCCCTGGATTTATTATCATGCCAAGCGACAGGACGAAGCCTTCAAGGCTTACGTCGATTTTGTGAACGAGTACGACGACGATTTTCAGAACGAGGAAACTCGCGATGTACTGCGTGAGGCGCGACTATCACTTTCGAACATTTGTGTATTGCGGCACGATCTTCCGGCGGCCGAGGAGTGGCTCGAACAGGTTCTCGACGAATTTCCCGATGACTTTGGCGCGTTGAACGACCTGGGTTATCTGTGGGCGGACGCCAACAAAAAGCTGCACCGCGCGCTCCCGATGGTTCAGGCGGCAGTGACGTCGGAGCCAAAAAATTTCGCTTATCGCGATAGCCTGGGTTGGGTTTATCACCGGTTGGGTCGCAACGAAGAGGCCTTGAAGGAACTCTTGCAAGCGATCCCCGACAAAGAACCGGATGCGACGGTGTTCGAGCATCTGGGCGACGTTTGCGACAAACTCGCCAAGAAATCGGACGCAGCGGATTATTGGCGAAAATCAATTGGCGTTTTAGAAAAAACGCCGGAAGCCCAATCGCCCGACCAAAACAAGATCAAAGAACTCAAATCGAAAATCGCCGCCTCCGAAACAACGGCCGGTCAATAAACAAAGGGTCGTGTAAAATCGCATTTGAATGAGTATCTGTGAATTTTGAATGAGCGTAGCATTGGATTCGATGTGCGACAATTGGCGTGACAACGTTGGCGATTTGTGCCGCCGCTTTGAAAGTATTTGTGCAAGATTCCAGGCGTTCCGCTACGCTCCACACCTGGCTATTCACATGTCGCCACTAACGCGGCTGAATAGAAGATACCCGTCGCGAACAATTCGAACCGTTTCCAAATTCAGAAATTACTTTCGCGACCGAAACTGATTTCTACCAGACTACCCCTGACTACTCACCAGTCCACCACTCACTCTTTCCCCACCTCCTCATGGCTGGCCATTCCCACTGGGCGAACATCGCTCGCAAAAAATCTGTCATCGACGCCAAACGGGGTAAGCTGTGGAGCAAGCTCTCGAAGGCGATTATTGTCGCTGCCAAGATGGGTGGTGGGGATCCCGACGCGAACCTCCGTCTGCGATACGCGATTGACGAGGCCAAGTCGGTCAGTATGCCCAAGGAGAATATCCAGCGGGCGATCAAGCGGGGGACGGGCGAACTCGACGGCGGCAATCTCGACGAGATGTTGTACGAGGGTTACGGTCCCGGCGGGGTCGCCGTGTTGTGCGAAATCCTCACTGACAACACCAATCGGACCGCTCCCGAAATTCGCAAGGTCTTTGAACATGCCGACGGAGAACTCGGAAAGACCGGTTGCTGCGCCTGGATGTTCGACCGCAAAGGACTCTTTACGATTTCCGCCAGTAAAGTGGTCGAAGACAAACTGATGGAAGTCGCTCTCGAAGCGGGTGCCGACGATGTCAAACATAACGGCGACACGTTTGAAGTGACGTGCGACCCGAACGCCTATACGCAAGTTTCTCTGGCCTTGGCTGCTGCCGGAATCGAAACCGACTCGCATCAGGTAGCACGCATCCCGTCGAATACGGTGGATGTCGATGTCGAGACGGGCCGCAAGGTGTTGCAACTCATCGAGAACCTCGACGACCATGACGACGTACAAAGCGTCGCTTCGAATTTCAACATCCCCGACGATGTGCTGGCCCAGATTGAAGCTGGGTAAGGGTTGGCATATCTATTGTCGTCTTTCGCGGAGAGGTTGTGAACTTATCAATTGCGACCGATCTGTAGGGTCCGCTGTGCGGACCATTTGTTTGCGTGACCTGTTTTTCAAGGGAATTACCAGGGTGAATCGCGAACTCCCGGTCCGCACAGCGGACCCTACAACTTACGAATGTCGAACTGTCCAATAAATTCACGGTCTAGGAGCGAAAGACGACAATAGTGACACGATTATTCGTGGGCTGCGACTTCTTTGAGCAACCGACCCAGTCGATAACCGGCCAAGCACGCTCGGCGCATCGCCACCTCTTGTGCGATCGACAAATATCCGCGGGGCAGAATCGGAACCAACGTTTCTGAGACCCTTTGCTTCGGGTCGTCGTGATAAATCTCCAACTTCACTTCTTCATCGCGACAGCGATAGACGTATTTTTCCGCCGCTTGATAACTTTCTTCGGCCCACGAGGTGAACGTCTTGTTCTGTTCGAGTTCGGGCAAGGCTGCGGGCTTGAGTTCATTGTCAGACGTCCAACTGCGGGCGGTGCGAATCACGGCCGGATAATAGGCGTCCGTCCCGAGCATTTGGTCCCAAATGGCGTGCAGCTTTTCGGGCCGATTGACGATCTCGCGTTTGGCGATGAACAGATTGCCCCCTTGGTCATGGTGCTGGCTCCGGGTAAAGCGTTGTTCGTCAATTGCCGATGCGACATGCAACGGCTGATGCAGATCGCCGACGAGGTGCATGAGCCAACAAAAACGAACCGCCCGATTTTGGGCGACGGAAATTCCTTCGACTTGGCTGGGATCGGTCGTTTCTTCCCGCCACAGTATTTTCTTGGTCAGTTCCAACTGTCGCAGGACATCCGTTTCAGCAGGTAATGATTTTTCCGGTAGCTTGCCGAGTGGTTGAGCGATATTCACGGGATAGTCGATATAGTGCCAAATCCCCCGATGATAGGCCGAGTTTTCTTTAGCTTGCACATCGCCAGCCTTGCCGGGACGAACGTAGTCGGACCAAGTGGCAGACCGCAGTATCGACCACTCCGCAGCGCTCGCGCCGTCGAGATTGTCGGCATTCAAATAGCGTTCGTAGTGCGGATGCTGCTGGAGCAGGGCGTGAATTTTCAGCTTCTCGGCATCGGTCAGTTGGTCGAACGCAATCCGCGCGATGATCCAATGTCCGCGATCATTCCAGGCGCGACTCTCGCGACAAAATGACAAAAGGCTGAATAGTCCGACGGCTGCACACAGTAATATCGTTTTCGTAAAGGATCGCATGAACATGAAACGTGTACTCCCAAGCCAGAAGAAACAATGCAAAGCATTCGGCCATTCTGTCAACAGATCGCGAAACAATCAATCAGGTACATTTATTTCTAACAAACGCCAAACGGCCAATACATAAATAGTTATCGCATTTAAGGGGACGAAGGAAGAAGAGCGTCCTTTCACGGAGCGAAAGGCGACAATGCGATAACGATTGGTGCGTCTTACCTTAGGCAGCACGCGCTGTCGTTGAGAGACAACGGTGGCAGGTCACCGGGAAGGATACCAGCGGCGACAACGGGACGACGAATCAGAGTGTTGCGGTCAATTGTTTTTGGCTGGACCGATTTCGTCGACGGCGGGAGGAGGGGCACTCTCTTTATCGTTGTCCTTGCTCTTCGGAGCGGCTGGATCGCGCTTCGTGTTGCTGTTGCTCGAAGCGGTGGTCTTGTCCCGTTTTAGTTCAGCCGGGCGATGTCCGACGTAACCCGAGGTTGGCTTATCGCCACTGGTTGCATTTTCATCGGTGGGGGGAGGTTCGTCGCTCGTTGGTCCAAATCCGTAGTGGATCAGTGTTTGGTTGAGGGCAATCTTCGGGGCGATAGTTCGCGGCGTCGTAGGTCGGTTTTCGTTGAGCGACACGACCGCCACCCAGTTTGCCAACTGCTGATACAGGTTCGCTTGTCGCTCGGAGATTACCGGCGTTTTCAGACCGCCGTGCGGCCGAATGGGGACCGTTAGTAGCGGACTCTCCAGCGGGCTTTGTCGATTGATCTGTTCCAAAACTGCGGTTACATTTCGCTGTGTCAATCTTGGATTGATATTCCGCTCCAGCGGAAGTCGTTCGAGTTGAAACGCCGTGTTGCTGCGGGGACCGTGACAACCGGACGTCGTGCAATTGTTAATAAGGATCGGCTGAATGCTCGTGGAAAAAGCCTCCATCGAGCCGGCGGGTAATCCCTTTACGAGCCGGTCCAAAATCTCGTTTTCGCTTTCGGCCGATGCCGTTTTCAGATTTGAATTTTGAGCCGCGTGATGGTCCGGCGGCTTGGCGTTGATCTTAGTAAGTTCCTGTTTGGGGTTTAGGCCGTGTGCTTGGTCCAACCCACGGTTGGCAACGGCGATCCGGGGATGGTGCGGATCAAGCCGCATTGCGGCGGTGACTTCTTCGGCGGCGTGGCCCGGCATTCCTTGTCGCGAACACCAGTCCGCCAAATCGAGGTGGTCTTCGACCCGATCCGACGCAATTCCGTTCCGCTTGAACTCGTAGACTTCGTCCAAACTGCGACAGATCATTTGAACGTCCACAACTCGCACGCGAATTTCTCCGTCGGGCAACAAGAGGACGTAACGGTCGGCAGCTCGTGCCAAACGGCCGGACAAGACTTGGCCCGACTTCATTAGGAGGACGCCTTGCTCACCTTCTACTTCCTTGGATTCCGCACGGGTTGGTGCAGCCGTCGGTTCTGCGGCCAAGGATGCGACGCGACTTGACCAAACCACGACGATCAGTGCGAGGCAAAAACTTCGAGAAAACGGCAATGTGTAGACAGAGTATCTCATGGGCGCGAACGGTAGGGGACTCCGTTCATCGGGTCAAGAGAGAGTCACCGATAGCACTGCTGGCACTTTAACCGAATGAGCCTCCGGAACCCATTCATCCCTAACACCCGCCAGAACTTTCCGCACAATCGGCAAACTTTGCCAAAGTCCAACGGCAAGTTCCGCCGATATGTTTGGTACCTTCGCTTAGCAACTTCGGTTGCGACGAGAAGTAAAAAGGGCAACGGGGCAGAGCAGAAAAAAGGGCAGACAAGTGGGCAACGGCAGTGACGGCAGGATCACTGCTTTTTTAATCAATTCAATGTGGAGTTCGCCTCGCGCGGCTCGGCATTTATAAATTTGAAGGATTCGGCAATCCCGGGGGGGATAACGGTCCGGGCGAGCTGAAAACAGCCGCCCGGACTGTTTGCTTTTATACCCGAAGATTTTGCCTAAAACCCTGGACGGGCAGCATCGGGATCCTGTCGGTAGGTGAGGACGAGGAATACATTGTCGTCACTTACGTTTCGGGGTGGTTTGCCTCGTTAGTTTTATTTTGGCAGACCAACAATTCGTAGTATTCTCATTCCGGGAACAGCTTGGTCGAAAGATAACGTTCGCCGATGTCGGGCAAGATCACGACGATCAACTTGCCCGCGTTCTCCGGCCGCTTGCCAATCTGTACGGCCGCCCAGGCGGCGGCACCGCACGAGATTCCGCACATGAGTCCTTCGAGCTTGGCCAATTGGCGGCTCGTTTCGGCTGCATCGTCGTCCGAAACGAGAACCACTTCGTCGATCACGCTCACGTTCAGCACGTCGGGAATGAAACCGGCACCAATTCCTTGAATGGTGTGGCGGCCCGGCTTCAGGTCTTGTCCTGCCCGACGTTGCGTAATGACCGGACTGTTGATCGGCTCGACGGCGATGGACTTAAACGACGGCTTCCGTTTTTTGAGGACTTCGGAAACGCCGGTGATTGTTCCGCCGGTGCCGACGCCACTGACGAAGATGTCAACTTTGCCATCAGTGTCGCGCCAAATTTCCTCGGCGGTTGTTTGACGATGAATTTCCGGGTTCGCCGGATTTTTGAATTGCTGCGGCATGAAGTAGTTTTTGTTCGCCGCCAGCAGTTCTTCCGCCTTGCGAACCGCACCCGGCATTCCTTCGGCCGCTGGAGTCAGAATAATCTCCGCACCCAGTGCCTTCAACATGCGGCGACGTTCGAGCGTCATACTTTCTGGCATCGTGACGGTGAGCTTGTATCCTCGGGCGGCACAAACATACGCGAGTCCGATGCCCGTGTTGCCGCTCGTCGGTTCGATGATGACGGTGTCGGGCTTGATTTTTCCGTCGCGTTCGGCGGCGTCAATCATCGCCCGGCCAATGCGGTCCTTGACGCTCCACAGCGGGTTCATGTTTTCGATTTTACCCGCGATGGTCGCAACGCAACCCTGCGTGATGCGGTTCAAGCGGACGAGTGGCGTGTTGCCAATGCACTGCGTAATGTTGTCGTGAATTCCGGTGGTGGCCATTTTGGGTGATCCTGCGAGTGGTGTTTGACTTTCGAATGTATGACTTCAAAACAACAAGGTTCGTGAGGGCCAGCACAAGTGCCATGCCCGCTCGTAACCCGACATCCTTAGTCCAAAGTATAACGGCAGACGGGAAATAGGGTCAACTAGGGTTACGCAGCCCGAAAAATCGGAAATAACCGTGCTTGTCGCGTTGTTGTTGGCAATAAGTCCGATTTGCTGCGAGCAACTCGCGGTGGCTTTCGGTGAAAACCTAGAATTTGATTCTGAGACTTGTGAACCAAGTGTTTCTGCGAAACTCCCATTCGCGGGGTCACTCCCGGGCGTTAGAATGAGCCGAACATCAAGGACGGATTTATTGAGACGATTACGTCTTATTTGAGACGATTACGTGTTGATTGCGACGGTTACGTCGAGTTTTCGGAGTTTTTCGGCGAAATGATTTCACCGTTGGTATTGGGTATTGGCGAGGAGCGAGTCATTGGCGAGGAGCGAGTCAGAGAGTATGGCCAAAGTTGTCGTCACTGGCGGAAATGGATTCATCGGCACCCATCTGGTCGAGGCACTCCTCGCGCGCGGCGACGAGGTCACCTGTCTCGTTCGCAACACGTCGAACGTTTCGAGACTCAGTCGTCTGGCGGTGAAGTTGGTTCAAGGCGATGTCACCCATCCCGACGGCTTGGCAAAGGGGGTTGGCGACGCTGAGATTGTCTATCACTTGGCGGGTGCGACAAAAGCCTTGCGAAAACGCGAATTGTGGAATGTCAACGAAACGGGCGTTCGCAATCTGCTGGCCGCCTGCACCCAGCGAACCAGTCCGCCAGTCGTGCTGTCGGTTTCTTCCCTGGCCGTTGCCGGGCCTGCCAAAAACGGAGTGGCGGTCGTCGAAAAGTCTGCGCCCGCTCCCATTTCGAATTATGGCCGCAGCAAATTGGCGGGCGAACAAGTCGCTCGTGAGTTTGCCGACCGCCTGCCGATCACAATCGTGCGGCCGCCGGTCGTGTTTGGAGAGGGCGACCCTTATTCGA
>JAYUFG010000399.1:0-1580 GCA_043738845.1 Planctomycetaceae bacterium | reverse complement strand
CAGGTTGGCGAGTCAAGGAATGGCGTAAAGCATTATCTGACATATAGTAAGGCAGCATTCTAGCAGCCGTGAAAAATTTCACAAGAATGTCAGAATTGTCTTATCGAACGGGTACCAAAACGATGTTCGCCGCGCGACTGCTCAGCCACTGCTTGCTTAGTAGGCAGAAGATTTGGACGAGTTCAGGCGGGTAAGATGGCGACGGCTCCGGTCGCTGACGCTCCCGGCTCGCTGGAGTTGACTCGCCACAGAACGACCCACTCGCGGGAGAAAAATTGGGAGAAACGGTTAATTCGCCGTAGACCTGGCCCGTAGACAGTCCCCGGCCTGCAAGTCAAAATGAGAGGCTTGCCCAGTAGGTCGCCCCAAAAATAACACAACCTTGCATTACACCGTGGAGAATTGAACGCATGGCCAAACAGCCAAAAGCCAAAGCCTACGCCCATCCCGAAGTCCTCGTCTCGGCCGACTGGATCGAGGCCCATCGCAACGACCCGAAAGTGCGGATCGTCGAATCGAGCGAAGACGTCCTGCTGTATCATCAGGGGCACCTCGCCGGGGCGGTCATGATCGACTGGCAAACCGACCTGCAAGACGCCATCGTCCGCGACTACATCAATAAAAAAGCGTTCGAGAAGTTGTGCGCCGACAAAGGAATCTCGAACGATACGACCGTCGTTTTTTACGGCGACAAGAACAACTGGTGGGCCTGTTATGCCTTTTGGGTTTTCAAACTCTACGGCCACAAGAACTGTTTGATCCTGGACGGCGGTCGCAAGAGGTGGGAAGCCGACGGCAAGCCCTACGTTCGCGAGCCGGAAAAAAAGTACCCCGCCGGAAAGTACAAAGCCAAAAAGCCCGACCTGAAAATTCGCGCGTTTCGTCTCGAAGTTCTCAAACACCAAAAGGCCAAGCGACCGCTGGTCGATGTTCGCTCGACCGACGAATTCACTGGGGCAAAATTGCACATGCCCGAATATCCGCAAGAAGGTGCGCTGCGCGGCGGACATATCCCCGGTGCGGTCAGTATCCCTTGGTCACGGGCCGCCAACGACGACGGGACGTTCAAGTCGCGTGAGGCGTTGGAGACGTTGTACTTTAAGGAAGGCAAACTCAAGAAGGCGAGCAAGGTCATCGCCTATTGCCGAATTGGCGAACGGTCGAGTCACACGTGGTTTGTCCTGCGATATTTGCTCGGCCTAACCAACGTGAAGAACTATGACGGGTCGTGGACCGAATGGGGCAACTTGGTCGGAGTGCCGATTGCGAAAGGCGACAAATAGTCGTAAAGCACGAAAATCGAAATCCGAAATCCGAAACAAATTCCAATTTCAAAATTCAAAATTGGAAACGAAGTTAGAGTCGGCGTATGATATTTTTAGAATTTAACCTTTCGATATTGTTTCGGATTTCGAGCTTCGGATTTCGGATTTTCCCCTGTGCTTCGGATTTCGGATTTTCCTCACAATGAATCCCGTCGTTACCAAACTCGATCAACTCCACGCCGAGTTTGCGGAACTTGAACTGCGGGAACGGCTCGAGCTGTTGCTCGAGTTTGCCGAAGGTTTGCCCCCGTTGCC
>JAYUFG010000398.1:0-4261 GCA_043738845.1 Planctomycetaceae bacterium | reverse complement strand
AAAATTGCCAATTTGTAAAATCGTGAGCGATGGACTTCAGTCCGAGCAACGATTTTTCCCCGAACCTACCGGCTTGCAGCCGGTAGTAGTTCAGTTATGAAATGATTTATGATCCGGTCGTAAGCCCTCAAAACTGGATGTTGCCAACCTGACAAACCGTAGTTCTCTCCACCCACATCACACTTTGTGTGAAGTAGTCAATTATGACCGACCAGTACGAAGTGAATCCCTACGGACGACAATTGACCGAAGAAGAACTTCAGTCAAGAGTACATCGCGAAGCCGTGGGTGGTGCGTGGGAAGAGATCGGACGATTGCAATTTGAATTTCTCCAGCAGCAAGGCTTGCTTCCTGAACATTATCTGCTCGATGTCGGGTGCGGATCGCTGCGTGGCGGAATCCACTTTGCGCGCTATCTCGACGAGGGACATTATTTCGGACTCGATATCAACGCCTCGCTATTGGAAGGAGGACGGCGTGAACTTTGTGAAGCGGGGTTGGAGCATAAACGACCGCAATTGGCCTTAAGCGGCGGGTTTGTCGCGAGCCAATTCGGCCAGCAATTTGATTTTGCGCTGGCCCAATCCGTCTTCACACACCTACCTTTTAATCATATTGTTCGCTGCCTGATTGAGGTGCGAAAGGTATTGAAACCCAGCGGCGTTTTTTTCGCGACCTTTTTCGAGTCGCCCTCGTCGGGCTACTTGTCAACGATTTCTCAGCCCGCGGGGTTCGTGACCCACTACGACGAAGACGCCTATCACCAGTCCTGGGAAGAGATGCAATGGCTCGCCAAGATTGCCCATTGGAACGTGGAACTGATCGGCGATTGGCAGCACCCTCGCAATCAGCGGATGCTGGCATTTACCGTTTAGATCAGTTCTTAAAAGCTGCCCGAGAACCTGAGGAAGAATCAACGGCGACACGTTGTCTTTTGAATAGTCACAGTGTACTCCTTTATCGCTTTGGGAAGTCTCAAATCGCACATCGTCAAATTCGCACAAAATTTTGTGACGATACAGCCACCACACAATCAGCCACAGCACCAACAGCGTCCCGTCGTGCTCACACAGCGGTATCCACGGTCTTTCCAAAGTAGCCAATTATGGCCGACCAGTATGAAGTGAATCCCTACGGACGACAATTGACTGAAGAAGATATGCAGTCAAGCCTCGCTTTTGACGCTCAACGGCCAGCGACCCGTTGAAAGCTGTTCGGAACCGACAGGACGTCGAAATGATCGACGTCGCTTGGCGATTCCAAGCAGACCACACGGTTGCAACCTTGTTGTTGTGCAGAGAGCAATGCCTGTTGCGAGCGGCGGAGCAATTCATCAGCGGTGCGCAGGGCCGCATCTTGATTGCTGGCGACACCCACACTCATGGTGACGTGATGGGTCGTATTGCCGACGATGACCGTGTTGACCTCGACGAGTGCCCGCAATCGTTCCGCACATTCGAGCAGTTGATTTCCATCGACGTTGGGACAAACGATCATGAATTCTTCCCCGCCCAGGCTAAACAACCGGTCGGTTTCGCGAATCGAATCATGGAGAATCTCAGCCGTTTCACGCACGACCTGATCGGCCATTTCGTGACCGTGCATGGCACGCACGGGCGCGACCTCGTCCACATTGACGACGATGCAACTGAGCGGCCGATTACGTTGGTTCGCCCCGGTCCATTCTTGATTGAGAAACTCCATCGCCGCCCGACGATTGGGAAGATCGGTTCGTACATCGGTCAACGTCGTATACGACAGACGGACCTTCGTACTGGCCAATTCTTTTTGCGAGCGTTGCGATTCGGCTTCGGCCCGACCCTTGGCTTCGAGGCTGTGATGGGCTTGCGTCGCTTGATCGTTGAGAAGTTGCAGCGTCGCATCGAGTGAACGCCGCGTCAGTTGTAGTTCTTTGAGCAGGTTTCGGCCTTGTTCTCGTTCGGTCTGCAAGGCACAATTCACTTCGTGCAGGCGACCAAACACCGCGCCCGCCAAGGGAGCAATCGCATGTGCCCAAACGCCGGGCATCGCCGAGATTAAACTCCAACCAGGCAAGCCAGCCAGTTCGAATAAGATCGCATTGACTGGCGAGAGGATAACGCCGGTCACAAAGCCCGCCCGCAGTCCCCAAGTCCAGCCCGCCGTGATGGCAGGCAATGCCGTCAACCACCAAATGGCCGAGAGGGCACTTGTCGAACTCGAGGGGCCGAAGGTTGTCTGGTTGGCGGTGCCGCACACGAGAAAAAACGCGATGGCATAAGCGACGAAGCAGCCGCTGCCGAGGACCAATTCCCGCCGCTGTTCCGGGGGCGAAATGGTTTTTCGCAACCGGGCGAACGAATTGCCCAAGGACCATTGAGAGACGATTAAGCGAGCAAGTTGGACGGCCTTCATCGGCATCGGTTATCCTGTAAAACCTGCGCCGTCGTTGCGATCCCTACGACCGCGCAGGGCCGCACCACGGCATGTTAAACTCTAGCTTACGGTTCGAGACTCGTTGAACAGAACCGTTAATTTCACTTAAACCGCCATGAACTCCCTTACCTCGCCCAACCCCGCCGGAAGACATTGGCCGCGCTGGCTGCTGGCCACTGCGATCATTCTCGCCGGGACGATCTGCCCCTTTCTCTTCGCTGAAGATCGCGGGCCACAATTATTACTGAACACCCTACTGCTCGCACTGGGAGCGGCGACGATTGCGATTCCTGTCAGCCTTCTCCTGGCCCTGTTGATTGCCAAAACAGATGTTCCCTTGCGGCCCATTTTCGTCGGCGTGCTGGGGCTAATGCTATTTCTTCCGTTGTATTGGCAGGCCGCCGCGTGGCACGCCGGATTTGGATCGCTCGGCTGGTTTACGCCCGCCGGGGCGACGCCGCTCGTTTCCGGATGGTGGGGAACGATTTGGGTTCACGCGGTCGCCTCGATTCCGGCCGCGATGTTCATCATCTCACTTGGCTTGCGCAGGATCGAACCAGAACTCGAAGAACTCGGGCTTCTCTCCGGAACGCCACTGCAAGTCTTGTGGCATATCACGTTGCCGCAATCGCTCCCGGCAATCGGCTTGGCGACCCTTTGGACCGCAGTCACAACGGCGGGCGAAATCACCGTAACAGGTTTGTTTCGCGTGAGTACGTATGCCGACGAGCTATATTCGGCGATGTCGGGAACGGGCGACTACATGCTGACAACATCGCTAATACTCCCCGGAGTATTTCTGCTCGCATGGTTAATCGGTGCGGCGATTTTTTTGGCAATCGGAATGCGGCCCTCAGAACGACCACTGACGTTTCGAGCAGCGCACTTTTTTGCCCTGAACCAATGGCGCTGGGCCGCCGCAATCATCGTTGGCGTCGTGTTGTTCTTTCTCATCGGCATTCCGATCTTAAGTCTGTTGATTCAGGCGGATCCGGCGTGGCGCGGCGGTTGGTCGCTGATGCGTGTCGAAAACAACTTGGCCGAAAGTCCCGCCCGATTTTCACGCGAGTTGGGTTGGACACTACTCATCGGCGCGTTCGCCGCCGTGATCGCAATCGGAGTGTCGATCGTTGCCTGCTGGCCAGCGCGGCGGGGTGGCCGTTGGGCCTGCTTACCCGGCGGATTGATTGTCCTGGCCTGGGTGATCCCTGGCCCACTGCTCGCTCTGTTTTTAATCACCGTGATGAATGATCCCCGCCTGCCGTGGTTGAATCTTTTGTATGATCGGAGCATTGTCGCGCCCGTGATCGTGCAAGCCATTCATGCCTTGCCCTTGGTGATATTGATCGTATGGCACGCCGTCTGGACCGTGCCGGGTGAACTGTGGGAAACGGCCGAATTGTCAGGGTGCGGGCGACTCTCGCAATTTGTTTCCGTCTTCGTGCCACTCCGGTGGCCCGCTTTGTTAGCTGCAACGATGATCGGCTTAGCAACGGCAATGTCCGACTTGGGCGGAACGATCCTCGTTGCACCGCCCGGCGTGACCACGCTTGTGATGCGGATGTTCGACCGCTTGCACAGCGGGGCCGACCACCAAATCGCGGGAATTGCCCTCGTGCTACTGGGCGGAATTGGTTGCATTGCCGCAGCGTCATTCGCGATTGGGCGTCGATTCGTTAGAGCACCTTCGCGAACCGTGCCTTAAAAGACACGGCTAGTGCGCTTGTGAGGCCAACACCTTGCATCACGTAGAGGCTGTTACTTTTTTGAACTTTTTGGGGGCGGAGTTCGTAGGATGGTCAGAAAGTCGTTGGTTATTGTCTCCACGATGGGTCTAAAACCCTCG
>JAYUFG010000397.1:0-1583 GCA_043738845.1 Planctomycetaceae bacterium | reverse complement strand
GCATTTGTGCGACCGGTGGAGGTGCTTAACGCGCTGAACGATCTGGAGATTCGTTCGTCGATTCGGTTGAGTTTGATTTCGTGCGGCATCACGACGATTTTGTCGCTGTTGGTCGCCGTCCCGATTGGATATTTAATGTCGCGGTCACAGTTTCGAGGGAAGGCGTTGCTCGACTCGTTGCTCGATATTCCGATTGTCCTACCACCGCTCGTGGTCGGCGTCAGTTTGCTGATCCTGTTTCGATATCCGCCGTTTCAATGGATCGGTCGGTGGGTGGCATTTGAATTTCCGGGCGTCGTGTTGGCACAGTTCATGGTGGCATGTGCGTTTGCGATTCGGACGATGCGGGTGATGTTCGACCAGATCAATCCGCGGGCGGAACAGGTCGCTCTGACGCTCGGTTGCTCGCAGAGTCAGGCGTTTTGGCTGGTTGCATTTCCGGAAGCCCGGCGGGGATTGCTGACAGCGGGGACGCTCGCCTGGGCACGGTCGCTGGGTGAGTTTGGTCCGATTTTGGTGTTCGCCGGGGCCACCCACTTTCGCACGGAGGTTCTTTCGACGACGATATTTTTGCAAATGCAGTCGGGCAATTTGTCGGCGGCACTGGCCGTTTCACTGTTGATGATTGCGGCCGCAGTGGTGGTGCTGGTGATCGCCCGAGTGTTTGGTTTGCGTGGATCAGGAATGATCTGAGCGCGCACTCGTAAGGTAACGTGGTTCGACGGAGATGGAAACCTGAATGCGATTGAAAGGTCTCGGATGAACAAGGGTCGGCTAGAAGCTTTTAGCGATGGCGTAATTGCGATTATCATCACGATCATGGTGCTGGAATTGAAGCCGCCGCACGGCGAAAGTCTCAGCGATTTTGGGCCGTTGTTGCCGGCCTTGGGCTGTTATATTCTCAGCTTTGTCTTCGTCGGCATTTATTGGAACAACCATCATCACATGCTGCACGCGGCGGAGCGCGTGAACGGGCCGATCTTGTGGGCGAATTTGCATTTGTTGTTTTGGCTTTCGCTCATTCCGTTTGCGACCAACTGGATGGGCGAGAATCACTTTTCGCCGTGGCCGGTTGCCGTGTATGGCTTTGTTCTGCTGATGGCCGGGACAGCCTATTACATTTTGAGCCGCTGTTTAATTTGGCATCATGGACAGGCCTCGAAAATCGCCCGAGCGGTCGGCAGTGACGTGAAGGGACTTGTCTCGCTCCTGCTGTACGCGATTGCGATACCGCTGGCGTTTGTGAATCGCTGGATTTCGCTCGGGATTTACATTCTGGTGGCGGTCATTTGGTTCATCCCGGACCAACGAATTGAGAAAGTCTTTGCGAAAGAATCGCCGGACGTGCCAGGAAAATAGTATTGGCGACAACGAAACGCGCTTGCTCACCGCGATCGAGTGTCATACGCTCGCCGACAAATACAACTCTGCAAAAGGGGCGTTGCGAACCCGAACTGAAAACCATTGGTCCACTCAACGGACCCGACCACTCGTACACGCGGCGTCTCGCCGCTTTTGATACGCGACGGGACGCCGTGTGTACAAGGTCCGCACAGCGGACCCTACCGCAACGATCATGGTCC
>JAYUFG010000396.1:0-11329 GCA_043738845.1 Planctomycetaceae bacterium | reverse complement strand
CAAACGCTGCGGCTGGAATGACGAGACCCTCGAGCGGTTAATCGCCGGTTTTTCCGAGAATTAACATGCAATCGCCCTGCTGTATAAGCGGCGTCTCGCCGCTTCCGTAACGCGGCAGGACGCCGTATGTACGAGTGAGATACCGCACTTGCGAGTTTCAGCTTCCCTGACCTTGATATGGGCCAGTTATCGCTGGATCTTGACCCGCTGGGCGATGGCTTGAATTCGTGGGTCGGGATCGGACGTAAGTTCAATCGTCCGTTTGGTCAAGTCGGGATCGGTGCTCGTGGCCATGACGCCTGCGGCCGCAAATCGGACGTTCGGGTCGGTGTCCTTGCTGAGTGCCAACAAATAACCCTTCGCATCGACACCCTGCACGTTCATAATCGTGTTGGCCAGTTGTTCACGTGTGGCCGGGTTGGCGTCGTTCAGCATCTTGTTGGGATCGAAGGTCGGAGCGGAGTTCGCAAGTTGACCGAGTTGCGATTTCGCATTTCCCAAAATGCTCGTGGTAGAGTTTTGCAGCGACTGCATCACGTCGTTCGCTTTGCTCGACCCGGAAGCACTGTTGGCGGGAAGCAAAGTTGCCCCGGTCGAGCTTCCACTGCTGAAATTTGTGGATGGAGATGAAGTCGTTCCGCCTGACTTGACGGGCGTCATTCCGGACGATGTTCCAAACGCCCCGCTGTTGTTGAACGGGCTGCTCGCGGGCGTGGTGTTCGCCGAAGCGTTGTTTCCAAACGTCGAGCCAAAGGCTGGATTGCTCGCTGTGCCGTTGGTCGCCGGCCCGGTGTTGGATTGACCACTGTTGGTGGTTCCGCCGCTCGCGGTGGTACTGCTTCCGCCCCAGGCGGCGAGTGAATTTCCGCCAGCGTTGGTGCTGGTGGAATTGTTGGAACCGCCGAGCGCGGCACCCGAGTTCGATGTTGGCGTTGTCATCGTGCCGCTCGAACTGGGCCAAGCCCCGGTTTTTGCCGGGCTGACACCGGATGAGTTTGCAGAGGGAAACGACGGTCCGCTGTTACCCGTCGAAAAAGGATTCGTGGCATCATTGCGGCTGTTGGTCGAAGTGCCCGTGCTATTCGTACCACCGTTGATTCCAACACCATTAATCGAAGTGGAAGGAATCGAGTATCCCGTCGAGGATGAACGACTTGTGTCATTGATGGTTGAGACGGGCAAATTTCCACCAGGAAGTTGCGAGCGGTGAACAATATCGGATCCCGCGTCGTAACCTTGGCCGTTGACATCACGGCGATCATCGTAGGGATTACTGGCATAGGGGTCACTATGTCCCCACGACGGGTTTTGATCGCTGCTTGTAGCGTTGGTGCCGTAAGGATTGTTCGACGAGTGAGTGGCAAAGCCGGTCGTATTCGGCTGGGACAGGTGTGTGGTTGAACCGGTTGACCCTCGCGACGAGTTGATGCTCCCACCGCTGTTGGAACCAATTGAAGCGTTCGGTTGGCCCATGCCGGTCCGTTGCCCAAAGGACGAGGTATTTCCACCGATCGTATTTCCGCCCATTGAATTCCGAGAATCATACCCGCCGTTGATTCGATTGTCGTCATACGGGTTCATCGAATTGGTGGCGTACTGATTATTACCATTCAAATCGTTACGGCTGTTGTTGGTTGGGTAGCCAGCCGTGGTGTTGCTGTTCTGCATTGAGGGCCGACCACCGGCCAGAATGATTTTGCTGCAATCCTCGTCAATTTGCGATTTGTTTGGATCATCCTTGAGGCCGGGCCATGTCCCGACGCGCAACGCCAGATCGCTGGCATAAGAGCGTTCAGCCGGCTTGAGATTCACGAGTTCCTTGCGGAGTGCGTCGACCAGCGTCAAATACTTCGCAGAAACATCTCTTGGCGACGACTTCTCCAGGCGTTCCCACGAAACGACCTCTCGGTTCAATTCCGTTTTTGATAATTGGCGAACGGAAGGAAATTCCGACGACATCGCTTCCACCAAAATCGGGACATTGTGGTCCTTCATTTTGGCGACGCCACGAACCGCATCAATGGCCGCTTGCTCGTTGTTCCCTTCGATGGCTTGTCGATACTCGGCGGCGAGGCCCGTATTTTGTTGTTCGGGACAAAGGGCGTATAAAACGAACAGCGTGAAAAACATTCCGAGCGCCATCCATAACAAGAACGCCGCTTGTTCTTTTGCAGTCTGTGGCATGTGCTACCCTAGCTGGTTTGCGAAATCATCCGTGAATCACAGGGCCGGGATTTTCCTCAGTTTCGCTATTTCCCACAAGAGCAGTTGCTTCTCCAGACCGCTGCAGTCAGCCGGTACTCTTTGTAAAAAGAGAGAAGTTGCGCGGTTGGCACGGAATGCGCAGCGGTTTTTGCCCGTAAACCTTGCCGTTGGGACGCTGTTTTCCTTTGGCGGCGGGCCTGTGCCAGCCGAATTATCAGTAGGACCGTTACGGTCGGCAAATTTTGCCGAATTAGATTGGAAGCCGTAATGGGTCGTGTTCGGCGCGGGAATTGCGCCGAACTCGTGATCGAGTTTGTGTTTTGCGTGAAGGGGGACATGATGCTGTTGCAAAAAATATTCGCTCGAGGCGCGCGCGGAAGGAGTCTTTCCGCGTCGCTGGTAAAGCCGATCAAGTCGCTTCCGGTTCTTCGTCCGGTCGCGTGGTTGTTTTTATTGCTCTGTTTACCGACCCTTCGCTTATTCGCTGCGGAGCCAAATCCACATCAACCGACGGGCAGCAAAGCGGCCCGCGACGAGGCGGTGAAGAGCATTCCGTTCGACAAACTTTCTGAAAAATCAAAAGTCAAGGTCAACGGCGTCCTGGGTCACACGACGCTTTATCGCCGTCTGCCGGTTGAAATCATTGACTGCGATCCCGACTTGCACTATTTTCTCGCCCGACATCCCGACGTCGTGACCAATATCTGGGACATTCTCGACATCAGTAAAGTGACGATGCAGCGCACGGGACCAAATTCGTTTCGCGCAACGGACGGGGCTGGCACGGCGGGCAATATCGAATATCTCTACAGTGATGCCGACACACATGTCATTTTCTGCGACGGAATATACGATGGCCCACTCTTGCCGAAAAAAGTGCGGGGCGAATGTTTAATGATCTTGCGGGCGGGCTACGTGCGAGAAACCAATGGCCGTTACTACGTGACCAACCGGCTTGACATGTTCGTGCGATTGGATAATTTCGGCGTCGAGTTCATGGCCAAAACGTTTCAACCCGTTATCAATAAATGTGCCGACGCGAATTTCACTGACACGACCGGATTCTTGTCTTCGCTGTCGCGGTCGGCGGAAAACAGTCCTGGCGGAATTGAACGTCTCTCCGCGAAGTTGAAAAAGATTGATCAAGTAACCCGTGACGAATTCGTTCAGGTCGCGAGCGGAATTGCCGAGCGTGCCGACTTGGAAGCGGTGGCCAATCGCCCGCAACCCCGTCGAGCGATGGCGCAACCCGTTTCGGCAAGTGTACCAGCCGTCCAGCGGTAATGGCAAATTGAGCGTGAATGCGGAAGACATTCCCTGACCGATTCCGCTCTATGTCCGCATGAACTGTTTATCGAGTTCTTCGCGGGTGAAGACGAGGGCGGTCGGTCGACCGTGGGGGCAATGATGCGTGTCGCGGGCCAAATGTCGCTGGGCGACGAGGGCGGTGATTTCTTCTGGCGAGAGTTTGTCGCCCGCCTTGATCGCCGCCTTGCAGGAAATCATGTGGAGCAATTCGTCGAGGACATCGCGGGAGTCGGGCGTTTTGACACCCGTCATTAAATTCTCGACCACGCCGAGTAAGACATCTCGGGGGTTGATGTTGGCCAACATGGCCGGGTATCCGGTCACGAGAACGGTCGAGCCGCCGAACGGTTCGACCCGCAGGCCGATCTTGGCGAGCAAATCTTGTTTGGCGAGGGTCGCGGCCGCTTCAGCCGGGCTAAGATCGACCGGCTCTGGGACGAGCAAGTTTTGCGTTTCAAGCTGTCCGCCGAGAACCTTTTCCCGCAACTGCTCGTACAAAATCCGCTCGTGCAAGGCGTGCTGATCGATCACGATCACTCCTTCTTCACTTTCCGCAACGACGTACCGATTGTGAATTTGCATCGCCTGCATTGCCCGACCCGACGCGGCCCATTCGGAATTCGGCGGACCATTTAACGAGTCACCTTGGTCGGTCTCGGCGGCAAAGCGTTCTAGGGCTTGTTCCCACGGAGCCGTTTCCTCGGGCGCAAGGTTCTGCGGCACGAGCGACGGCAACATGCCGCGATTGATTGTGACGAGTTCCAGTGGGCGGTTGGAAAATGTTGTTTGTGTCGTCGGGATGTTCGCTGCTGTTCCCGCCGCCGCCCCGACGAGGGCCGCCGATTTTACTTGTGACAATTGTCCTTTGGCCCAATCGACGAGTTCCTGGCGAAGTTGGGCCGCTTTTCCTTCATCATGGGCGGAGGTGAATTCATCGGCGTGTGAATCTCCGACGGGAACTTGCAGCCGATGTGTCAGATCGGTTGTGAGAAACTTGGTTCGCAATGTGCCGAGGAGTTGACTATACAGGCGGCCCGCATCTTGAAAGCGAACTTCCATCTTGGTCGGATGAACATTTACATCGACCAAATCGAATGGCAATTCGAGATTGAGAAAACAGACGGGAAATCGGCCGGTTAATAGTAAGCCGCGATAGGCTTCGCCCAGCGCGTGCTGCAACGACCTATCGCGGATTGGCCGACCGTTAAGAAACAAAAACTGCATCCGGTTGTTGCCGCGGCTGAAACTGGGGCTGGCGGCGTATCCCACTAGGCGAATATCGCCGTCGCGACTTTCAATCGGAATCAATTGGCTCGCCACTTCGTCGCCGCACAACGCACCGATCCGGTCGCTCCACCGCTCGACGGGCGGCAGATCATGCACGGATCGCTCATTGTGTCGCAACGTAAAATGCCGCTGCGGGTGGGCCAGGGCCAACCGCGTGAACGCTTCCGTGACGTGACCCATCTCGGTAGAAATCCCTTTGAGGAACTTCCGCCGGACAGGCGTGTTGAAAAAGAGATTATGAACTTCAATCGTTGTGCCAACCGGTGCCCCGCAGGGAGTGACCGCCGACGCTTGACCGCCGACAATTTCGATTTCCGCACCCGCGTCGGCATCGGCCGTGCGGCTGCGCAGGATGGTCCGGCTGACTTCGGCGATGGAAGCCAAGGCCTCTCCCCGAAAGCCGAGTGTGGCGACGCGAAAGAGGTCGTCCGCCTCGGTCAGTTTACTCGTCGCGTGAGCGGTGACTGCCAGGGGAAGTTGTTCGGGCCGAATTCCACAACCATTATCAACGAGGCGAATGAGTTCGCTGCCCCCTTGACCAATCGAGACGTCGATCCGTGTCGCGCCCGCATCGAGCGCGTTTTCAAGCAACTCCTTGACCACACTGGCGGGCCTTTCGATGACCTCGCCCGCAGCAATTTTGTTGATGACACTCGGTGGTAAGAGACGGATGTCGGGCATGGGAGAATTTGTGCGTTACTAGATTTTTGCGATGAGCGGAAATAAATGACGAATGATGAAACCAAAATGACGAATCAATGACAAAGCCAGTATGACGAATGAAAACCGATCTGATATGAAACACAAATGCAGCACTCCGCGACCAACGGTCGCGGCTTTATGGGGCTTGAATTTCATTCATCATTCATCATTCATCATTCATCATTTCCTCACACTCCGTACTCTTTGATTTTCCGATACAACGTCCGTTCGCCGATTTTCAACATCTCGGCGGCTTCTTCCCGATTTCCGCAAGTCAGCTTGAGGGTCTCGATGATGAACAGCTTTTCGATTTCCTCGAGTGGTCGGCCCACGAGTCCGTGTAAACCTTGTCCGGTGGTTGCGGCGTTTTCAGGCAAACTCATGTCGGCCGTCGGGGGCGTAAACTCACTCGGCAAATCGTCCGCATCGAGGACTTCGTCGTAATCGACGACGACCATACTCTCAATCGTGTTCCGCAGTTGTCGCACGTTTCCCGGCCAGTCGAACGACATCAACCTTCGTCGGGCAGCGGTCGTCATGCTCTTGATCGTTTTATGATGTCGCTTGGCAAACTGTCGCATGAAGTAGTCGATCAATAGCGGAATGTCCTGACTGCGCTCCGTCAATCGCGGCAGGACAATTGTCACGACCTTGAGCCGATGATACAAATCGGCGCGAAAGTGTCCTTGCTCAATCGTAATTTCGAGATTGCGATTCGTCGCCGAGAGAATACGGACATTGACCTTGATCGGATCATTCGAGCCGACGCGCGTGATCTCGCCACTTTCCAGCACTCGCAAGAGTTTGATTTGCGTCGCCAGGGGCATGTCGCCGACCTCGTCGAGGAACATGGTCCCGCCGTGGGCAAATTCAAACTTGCCAATGCGGTCGGTCGAGGCGTCGGTGAAGGCACCTTTCACGTGGCCGAACAGTTCGCTCTCTAAAATGTTTTCGCTGAGGGCGGCACAGTTCAGCGCGACGAACGGTTTATTTTTGCGCGGACTGTTTTGATGGATGGCCTGCGCGACGAGTTCTTTTCCCGTCCCCGTTTCGCCCTGGATCAGCACGGTCGCATCGGTCGGGGCAATTCGTTTTAGGCGGTCGATCACGCCATTCATTTGCGTACTGGAACCGATGACCCCCTCGAAGCCAAACTTTTCGTCGAGCCGCTGGTTCAACTCGGCGTTCATCCGCCGCAGTCGTAAATTGGCCGAGGCCTTGTCGGTCACGGTCCGCAATTGATGCAGGTCGAGCGGCTTGAGCAGGTAATTGAAGGCACCTTGCTGCATCGCATTCACGGCCGACGGGACGGAACCGTGACCGGTCACAAGTATAACCTCGCAGTCGGGCAACGACTTTTTCGCCCGGCTGAGAATCTCGAATCCATCCACGTCGTTCATTTTGAGATCGGTGATGACGATATCGAAGGTTTCGTCCTCGATCCGTTTGGCACCGGCGGCACCCGACGTTGCCACCGCACATTGATAACCGACCCGTTCGAGGCTTTCGGCGACGGCCTGGGCATGGGCCTCTTCATTATCGACGATCAGCACGTGAATGCTGGCGCGGTGGTCGATTTCGAGCGGCGGCGTGGGCGTGGTGATCATCCATCCGATGATACCAAAAAAACGGCTCGTTGAAAATCAACCGTAAATTCCGTGCTGCGCAAGTTGCGACGGGTTCAGCCTTATCCGTTCCGAACGGCTCGTGCGGTATGACATGGCGACATCGCATGGGCCGATGGCATTTGTGACGATTATCTGAACTGGGCCTTGAGTTCGGCATCGAGTTCGCTGATATGAACGCTGCGGCTAACAACTTTGCCTTTGGCATCGAGTAGGATCATGGTCGGCAAGGTGTGAATGCCCATTTCGAGAGCGTAGCGGCTTTCGAGTCCCCCTTGCTCAAACAGGACCGGCCAAGCGAGACGTCCTTTTTCCTGCGCCAAATAGTCGGCCAAGATTTTCGTTTCGCTGTCGAGGCTCACGCTGACGACCGCGAAACCCTCTTTGGCATATTTCGCTTGCAGATCTTTCAGTTGGGCCATGTCGGCCTTGGCCGGTTCACACCAAGCAGCAAAGTATTGGACCAGCACGACCTTGCCCCGCAGTTGAGAAACGTCGAACTCTTTGCCATCCACCATCTTGCCCTTGAGAGCCAACGGTTTGCCCACCGAGTTCAAGCGGGCAATCGAGCCGGTCGCCTTTTTAGCATGAACCGTGCCAGGATAGTTCGTCAAAATTTGGTCGTACCACTTTTTGGCTTTTTCTTCCTGACCAGCGAATTCCTGGGCAATTCCCAACTGTAACATTGCTTCCGCACCGTCCGGCGTTTTGGGAAACTCGCCGACAAACTTTTCGAGTCCCAACAACCAGGCCTCCTGTACTTTCGCAAAGTCTGCGCCGGGTGCCTGAATTGCCTGGGCATATTCGGCCGTCATGGTGCGAAATCGAACATACGCGACGAGGTCTTTTTCACTTGAGCCTTTGGCCAGTTGTTCTTGAAACGCTCGCAGGCGGTCGATCCCCTTCGGATATTCGCCCGATTGTACCGCCGCCGAAATGGCGTCCGCCAATTGATGTGCCCATTGTGCGCGGTCCTTTTCACTGGCCGTTTCGACCAGTTTTTCGAGCATGTCGGCCCGCCGCTCGTGCAGATCGGCCCGTTCCTTGGCGGAATTTGACTTCGCGATCAGCGAGTCAATTTTCTCCAGTTCGGCGATTGCCGCCTGCGCCGAATCGCTCGGTGGATTCGCGGTTTCAATTTTTTCGAGCGGTTTCGTATTTGAGGCGAAGAAGAATCCGGCCGACGCAAACTCGTTGCCCGCGTCGTTGGAAATTTTCGGAGCGTCGATCACCCGCCAGACATCACCGACTTTGACCAAGGTGCCGACCATGATCTGGCCATGCTTCCCTTCGGTCTCGGACATGGCGACGACGTTTTCATACACGGAAAGATCGGCGGTCGAGCCGCCTGTCCCGGCGGGTACGAGGCCCGGTTTGGACGCGGCGAAATTGATCCAGACCGATTTCGGCGTGATTGCTTTTTGGGTCTTCACGAGGTCACTGAAGGTGGCCGAGGCCTTGGCGATTTTGTCGGCGATGGTTTTCGCTTTGTCATCGCCCTGGCCAAGGTTTTTCAATTCGGCAGGCGACAGGAGCAACCGCTCGAACCGTTTTTGATCTTTGGTCCGAATGGCCGCAACAATTTCCGACGTGACCTCTTCGGCCGAAATTTGCTTCCAAGAGTCGATGGTCCCGTCCTCTTTTTTGCCAATTCCCCAGCGGGTGCCCGCCGTGTTCAACCAGCGATAGGCGTCGGCCTTGCCGTTGAAGTCCGAGTCGATATCGCGATAAACCTCGACGCCATCGAGGTAATAGCTCCAGCGGTCCACGATGTTGTCTCCGTTGGAATCGACGAATTCGCGGAGAATTGTCCCGCTGGGGTCGCGAATGACCCAACCGGTCTGATTGCCGATTTTTTCGGCCTTGATCGTGCATTTCGCGGCGATTTCGGCGGTCGGGCGGTCGTACTCAACATCTTTTTGGACGGGCGTTAGTTTCAGGGCGTCGGTAACTTTCGGAGCCTCTGGCGCACCAGCGGCCTGGGCCGTGACACCCGTTGTCAAGAGGATCCCGCCCAGCGTGAGGGCGACGTTGCTGATTAAAAGGGACGTAAGTTGGCGAATTCGGCGATTTTGTGAAAACATGGAACCTTTCCTCATTTTTTCTTGTCACAACAGGCGAATAGGGCGTATCGCTTCCTCATTTGTCGGCGTTCGTGCGTTGGCAGCATGAGCCGGTTTTGCGGAACGTAGGGGACATAGGGCTGAGAATGGGGCTAAAAATGCGCCAAGCGAAGATTTAGACCATTTTTCCACCCTGTTTCATTTGACAGCCAGCCGACCGTATTTAGAATACTAAGTTCCTCACCTCCGGGTGGGAAGGCCGGGCGCGTAGCTCAGTTGGTTAGAGCGCGTCGCTGATAACGACGAGGTCCCAAGTTCGACTCTTGGCGCGCCCACTTGCCGGTCAGAAGGTATTTTTTAGATGGCGAGCCGGAGGGCATAAGCCCCCGGTGTTCAAGCATTTTTGCAGCACGCTCTGGGGACGTAGCTCAATTGGGAGAGCACTGCCTTTGCAAGGCAGGGGTTGAGGGTTCGATCCCCTTCGTCTCCACTTTTTGTACGTAGAAAAGTCTTGTTTTTGGTGGAAGATCGCAAAATTAGTTTGATTCGATCAGCCGGAGTGGCGGAATGGCAGACGCGCTGGATTCAAAATCCAGTTATCGCAAGATAGTGTGGGTTCAAGTCCCACCTCCGGTATTTTTACTTCTTGACGGGCTGATCAACAACAACGGGCCGATCAAAAAAGGTGCAGGTGGCACCAACATTCATTCGCAGGCCAGGACATGCGGGAATACCTAATCCAGCACTTCGACTCCTTCATTACGATTGGAATTGGCATCGTCGTTCTGGTTTACGCTCCGAAAATTCGCGAGCGATTGGCCGAGCGAGGTGATTTCAGTTCCGAACGACTTCCTCGCTTTGTCGCGATGTTACTCTTTATGGTCGGGTTGATTCGCCTGGCGACTGAATCCTCTCCACCGAAACCGGGTTACGATCTCACTCGTTGGTATCGGGTGCATTCCGCCGGGCGTCGGCCGCGTTTCCCGTCGCGACCACATCGTCCACGACCAGCGAAACGGTACAAGGAAATTTGGTCGTTCACCACATCGAGAAGTGTTTCATTCCCGACACGGGAATCGAGATTCGTTTGAGCTATGAGGCAATTCCGCCCGACGATGAGACCGCGCAGCTCGACGAACAAGTTCAAATTTGGAAGCGAGTTCTTGAACAGCAAGGTTTTACGGTGGAGTAGTGCGTCGCGGATCCGTTTGAGAGAGTCCCCGGCTATCGACTCGTTCTGAATCAAAACCCGGGAAATTCCCTCTGCGAAATACGCGTGTTCATGTTGCCGAAGGGGATTTATCGCGTAATGGCCACGTCGTCGGCTGGCGAGCAAAATAATCCTGTCATTCGACAATTTTTACGCACGATCGTCGTTCACGAGCTGCCGGACGACGGAGAATCCGCAACCCCCTAGGTCGCACGCTCGGGATAATCGGTTCCCGTTGTCGGACCGCGAACCGTTTGATGTGACGTTCGGCAATTTGATTTTGATTGTCTTTTATTCATTCTAGGACCGACTTCATGCCCTTGGTTGCCGCGATTTCTCCCCGAGGGCGGCTGTTCTTGGAAGAGGTTTCCGACGGTGGCGGGTCGCTCGACCCGGCGGCGGCAAAACGGATTGATGCGGCGTTCAAAAAATCTCTCGCACACGGTCTGTTGTCCCTCGCCACGACCGAACTGCAAACGCAGTTGTCCGCCGAGTTGGCCTTCCCACGCGATTTTGCCCGCGACTATTTAACGCAACTTTGTCACACGCCCGATCTGGAAAGTTCCGACTTTCAAGGATTGCCACCGCCGAACTCGGACCGCTTGGCGTTTATGATCTTGACCGTTCCGCCGATGCGGGGGGGCGAATATCTCACGACCGATGTACTGAGCGAGTGGTGGAGTGAACTCGATGCGCTCGTGCGGAAAGAAGGAGCCGACTCGCCCGATGGTTTGCAAGGGTTTTTGCGGGCAAAAAATCCGCTCTGGCGATTGGTCGGCAGGGTCACGTTTCATCTGGCAGAAAACAAACGCAACGCGGAATTTCCGTTTGCGTTTCTGGCTACCTACAGTGGCAAGCTTTCTGCCCAAGGTCGTCCGCAACATAAACCGCTGGGGCAAGCCTTGCAGGAATATCTGGGGGCTAAAAAT
>JAYUFG010000395.1:0-4272 GCA_043738845.1 Planctomycetaceae bacterium | reverse complement strand
GCCCACTGTTTCGATCTCACCCACCTGCCCTGGGAGTGCTAAGACGCTTCCAGGGCCCATCATTCCGTGAGCGGCAAAAAAACCGGCGGCGATTCCGGTGATGCTCAACCGACCGCGATGCCGGAAGCTAAAACCGACACGGGCGATCATGCCTGGATGCTCATCTCATCAGCACTCGTACTGATGATGACCGCCCCCGGCTTGGCCCTGTTCTATTGTGGCCTCGTCCGCAAGAAAAACGTCCTCAGCGTGATGATGCAGTGCATTTTTTTGATGGGCTTGCTCACCGTTGTTTGGGGACTGTGGGGCTATTCCCTCTCGTTTGGTGGAAATCCAAAGGACAACAAAGACGATTCAATGTGGATCGGCAATGGAGACTATCTCTGCATGAAGGGCGTTCAGCCGACGCTCGATGTACATAACAAACAAGTTTATCCGATGGCCACACAGTGGTCGATGAACATGCCCAAGCTGACGCACATGTTGTATCAGGGGATGTTCTTCATCATCACGCCAGGTCTCATCTGTGGTGCTTTTGCGGAACGGATGAAGTTCAGCACGATGGTCGTCTTCATGGTGCTGTGGAGTACGATCGTCTATTGCCCGCTCGCCCATTGGGTCTGGAATTTCGGCATACTCTCATTTGATAACCCCAATGCAAAGTTCAAAGCACTCGATTTCGCTGGCGGGACGGTCGTTCATATTAGCTCCGGCGTTTCGGCCCTGCTGTGCGCACTGGTGATGGGCAAGCGACTCGGCTACGGCAGCGAGCCAATGCCGCCGCACAATTTGACCTACACCACGATGGGCGCGGCGATGTTGTGGGTTGGTTGGTTTGGCTTCAATGCTGGCAGTGCCGGGGCGGCGAATGGCCAAGCCGCGAGTGCGTTTTGCGCCACCCATTTTGCGGCCGCGTCGGGAGCGTTGACCTGGGCGGTGATTGAATGGCTCACACGCGGCAAGCCGTCGGTTCTCGGAGCTTGTTCCGGTGCCGTCGCCGGGTTGGTGTGTATTACGCCCGCTGCCGGATATGTTCAGCCGATGAGTGCGTTCCTCATGGGCGTCGTCGTTTCCATCGTCTGCTTCACCGCTTGCACGGCCCTCAAGTCGAAATTCAAGTATGACGATTCCTTAGATGCCTTCGGCGTTCACGGCGTAGGCGGAACCGTGGGGGCAATTTTGACGGGTGTTTTTGCGACCCAAGTTGTGAAGCCCGACACGACGGAGAAACTTGGCTTACTTGAAGGTGGAAATTTGCTGATGGCCCAATTGGGAGCGACGGCGATCACCTGGGGTTATACGCTGGTCTGCACGTTTGTTATCCTAAAGGTTTTGGACCTCACAATGGGACTCCGTGTTAGTCAACAGGACGAAATCCAAGGACTCGACGTGAGCCAACACGGCGAAGAAGGCTACATTTTTATCTGATGTTTTCCATCTGAAGTTTTGCGATACACGTCGGCCATTTTGAATTGCACCCTCTCCCGGCGGGAGAGGGAACCGACAACCCCCCGAGGCAATCGACGAAATCAGGCGGATTTCGTCGAGAGGTTGCCTCGCCGGGCGGGCGGCTCTAATATAAGAGTAAAGGAACACCCATGAAAAAAATCGAAGCCATCATTCGCCACTTCAAATTGGAAGAGGTCAAGAACGCCCTGACTGAAAAAGGGATTCACGGTATGACCGTGACGGAAGTCCGCGGCTTTGGCCGTCAAAAAGGACACACCGAAATGTACCGGGGGACCGAATACTCGGTCGATTTCGTCCCCAAGGTCAAGTTAGAGGTCGTCGTTTCGGACTCCGTCTTGCAGACGGTCATTGATACGATCATGCGCTCGGCACAAACTGGCCAAATCGGCGACGGAAAAATCTTCGTCGGCGATTTGTCGAACACGATCCGTATTCGCACGGGTGAAACGGGCGACGACGCACTTTAGGCTTGACCGCTCTTCTTATCGCGGTGTCGATTTTAGCGGTGTCGAATGCAATCGAAAAGTTGCCCGGAGTCGGGTGATCGGTCGAAGTTGCCGAAGGCTATTCGGCGAAGATGGTCGTATTCTTCGACTTGTTGATCGGGGCCGAGAGAAATTGGCTCGTCACTTGGACCGAGACAACGGCGTCGGCGGACTGGAGTGCGACGGCGGCGATTTCATACGCCATCTGTTGGCCGGGACCAAGTTCTTTAATCCCCTCAAAGACGGTCCAAGTGTTCGTGGCGTCGGGTGTTGATTTGAGAATTGGCGGAATGGACACCGCCGACGTCACTTTCAATTGCGGCGGGATCGCGACGCGAACAACGACGTTCTTATCGGTGGTTTGTCCCGCATTCGTGACGACGATCTGATATTTCGTTTCACCGCCGACCTTAACTCGTTCGACCGTTTGCACAACGTCGGTCGTCAAATTGGTCGCGGTCGGCGACGGGGTGTTCGGGGGCAAGACGTCAATCGTGGCCGCGTCTTTTCCCACATGGTTCGCGTCGTCGTAGACTTCGCTTTGCACGGTCGCACGAGATGCCGGTTGATTTGGAACGGACTTAAAACGAAAGGTTCTCGACTTGCCTGGCTCCAGGTTTGCAATGTCCCACACGAGGTGCCCCTTGCTATCTTCTATTCGGTCGCGGCCATCTTCGGCCTCGTTGGCGTCGGACAGCAGTGGGGCATCGGGCGTCGTGATCAAACGTAAATGCAGGATGTTCGTCGTGCCGATGTTCGTCACGACCGTCGAGAAAAGTGCGGCGGTTCCAACGTAAACTTGCGGAGGACCAGTGACGTTTAATGTGAACGAGGCGAGCGTCGGTGTGATTCCGGTCACGCAACTTCGCGCAGTTGCTCTTTGTCCCTCGGGCGTGGTGATGACGGCGTCGTGGCATTGTTGCCCCGGTTGCGTCACGATGAACCGGAGATTGACCGTTTGCGTCTTCCCTGGAGCAATTTCCCCGAGCTTGCGTTCAATTCCGCCGGTGGGAGCTGGCGAACGAAATTGCAGGCCGTCGCTGTAGGTGTCGGTCAACGTCCAACCGGTTCCGGGAGAATTTCCCCGATTGGTGATGTTAATGACGAATAATGCTTCCTGGCCAACGGAGACGGGCTGCGAAGGCGGAGTGATGGTCAGGTCGATGGAGGAAGAATTGGTTGTCGGTGGGCTGGTGATCGGCAGATTTGTGATCGGCGGAGTAGTGAGTGGAGGATTTGTGATCGGTGAATTCGAAGGTGTTGAGATCGGTGCGGCGTCGGCCCAAGTGACTTGCGTATTCACCGAGCCGATCAAGGCCCGCTTGCTATTTGGATTCGCCGGGTCGCTCGGTCGGAAAAGTTGCACATTCACAGGGACGGTCGTGGCGGTCGGACTTGGTTGGCCAATTTCTGCGATCGCCTTGCCAGAGTCGTTCGTGGTGACCTCGATGACTTGACTTCCCTCGGACGACGTCGCCGCTGTCCCAACCGGTTGATTAAGAATTTCATAACGCACACGCCAGCCGACGAGCGGAGTGCCGTCGGTCTGTCGCGTAACGGTCGTCGTGAGCAAATGCTTGTCGCCCGTTTTCACAACGGCAGGTGGGGGCGGAACCCATTTTGCATCGACCCAAGAGATCGTTGCCGTTGAGCGCCGCCGGTCCCAGGAGTGAACGTCGGGACCGAAGGCCGTCACGTGGCTCGTTCCTTCGATCGTTGAGGTTGCCGTGATCCAGGTTTGACCGACCGTCAAAGCAACATCGTCCGCCCGACTAGGTGTACCGCGAGTGATCAACGTGTTCACGGCCGACGATTCACCGATTGCGAAAGTATTGTTGACTTTTTTGGGCAAGTTGCGAACCGAATGGCCGAACGAGGTCTCGTCACGGTCGGCGAGAGTCACGAATTCTCCCACGCCCCCTTGAGCGATCATCCATTCGACGCGGCGTCCGGGCATCGGTTGGCCCGTCGGACCATAGACGGTCGAAACGATCACGACTTCGCTATTGATTGGGGCGACGATCTCGCCCGGTGCCACGGTTATGGCCGACGTGTTCGAGGCCGAGAATGGTCCCGGTTCGAGTAGGTATCCGCGCGACGGGGCAAAGCTTTCACGTCCCGACGGATCAAAACGAAATCCTTCCGCGCAGCCCGAAAGCAGCGACAACATTGCCGCGAGGACAATGACGTTGCAAAGAGTTCGGAAGTGGGACAGGCGGGACATGGTAGGCGGGAAAAATGAGGTGGGCGACGGAAACGTTTTTCCATCCTCCCAACCCTACCACGCAAATGGGCAGTTTGATGTTTTTTTTTTCAA
>JAYUFG010000394.1:0-4273 GCA_043738845.1 Planctomycetaceae bacterium | reverse complement strand
CCTGATTTAATCAGGCTCAACCCTGGACAACCTACACAGCCGCTTCGCGGTGGCTATGTTTTACCGCGAAGAAACAAAGATCGCGAAGGGACGGGGAGGGTTTTATGGACGGGCAGAGCCAGTGACGCAAAATCCTACAATCATCGTGAAACAAACGACTACGGCCGTCGATTAGAAAGTTCGTCCGGGGACGGGATATCGGTCAGCAGTCCGTCGATGTAACATAGGCCGGGGAGAATGCCTTTCGATTTCTGCGATCGAACATATTCGCGATAAAACCGTTCGTCGTCCAAGCGTCCGCACAAATGAAAAAGAGCCAATTCAGTCAAGTGTGCCGAGGAGCCAGAACCCACCGACTCGTTCGGCCGTGGGAAGATTCGGCTTCCTGGTGGAAACAGCTTAAATCCCGCCACAAAAGGCGTTTTTTCATCCAGCAGATGCAACATTTCGGACGCTTCACGCATTCGCCCCTCGTCGAGAAGTGTTTCTGCGGCGAGCCATTTGGCGGCCATGACATGCTCCTTGTCCTCCAGTTCAAGCAACTTTTTCAATTCGGTCAGTTCGCCGCGTAGAGCATATGGGACAACCCAATAAACTTTGTGCGTCATCCATTCGGAATACTTGCGCAAATCCGCCGCTACCCGGACAGAGTCACCTCGTAAAGCGTGAATAATCAAGCGGTCGGTATTATGTACCAATGTTTCGGTCTCTGCGAGTTTTTCGATCCGCTGAAGGCGTTTGGGCAATTCATCCCGGGAAAGTCGCCCCGTCATCAGGCGTGGATCCGATACTGCGATACAGATTGCTGTAAAGGGATAGTTCGACTCCGTATCTGCATCATTCAATTCCGCATCGATTTTTTGGAGATGAATCTCTGGTGAGTCGGTTGAAACAAAACGATTCGCCAGCAAGAGGCCTCGTGAAAGTTCCTCGGCGGAGATTGGCTCCTGACCTTTTTTGGAGTTGAGATCCGCGATGTCCTTTTCGAGTTTGGCGTCATGATTGTGTTTTTGCAGCAAACCGATCAGACGTGGATTGCGGATTTCGGGAAGGAAATGCCGCACCATTTTCTCATCGCCCAAATAAGCGTAATCCCAGGCCAGCAGCGTCGCCGAAACATTATTCGCAGAGTCGGCCAAAGGATCTGTGGAGGGTGACGCCTTGCCGAGATTATCCGCATCAAATTCTTTGGTCAATTGCTCAAGCATCGTGCGGGCTTTCTCCTTGCGCAGTCGACACACTTCGGGAGAAAGTTTTTCGGCAAGAATGCCTGTGGAACCTCCCACCCCCTTTACGTCAATCCGGGCCAAAACCAATTGGCCAACGCCGCCCGCCGAAATCGGTTCTTGTGGTCGGTCCTTGGGCATTAAGTTTTTCATATCGTCGGCGGATAAACGGTCCTCGACATAGCCCGCCAAATTAGTCCACGTCAGTCGTCCTTCGCGCGTTGCTTTTCCTTGGAGTCCCTCGAGCAAACAGTGCGTGAACAGTCCGTGCCCCAGTTTTTCATTCTCGTAAGATTGTTGACCCGCCCGACAACCAAACAAGATCGCCGTATTCTCCGGCAGCGAAATCACTTTGCCTTGTATCCCTTTTGCGCCGCGGCCGGGGTCTTTCGGCACATCGCGGCACGCATCAATCAGGATGAGCTTCTTGCCGACGTTCGGAGCGAGAATATCGTCGGTTAAGTGGCTGATGGAAAACAAAGTATCGGGTTTACTGGGAACCGCTTCATAGGGACAATAAAAACCATCTTCCTTTTGTTTTTTTGGATCGGCCAGATCGGGAACGGCAATTTGCTGACCATGACCCGAAAGCATAACCAGCATGAGGTCGTCGCCACCCAGCGGTTTGACGAGGGCGTTGGCGGTCCGCTCGATATTTTCGAGCGTCGCTTGATCTTTACCGCTGCTGCTCCCTTTGAGAATCGTGATCTGAAAGCCAAGTCGTTTGAGTTCCGCCGCAACCGCCTCGACATCGGCTTCCGGATAATCGAGTTTCGTAAAACCGGCTTTGAAATACTTGTTAACCCCAACGAGCAAGGCGACTTTTTTTGTTTTAGGCTCCGATTCGGCGGCGTGCGTGAAACTGGCACTTAAGAAACCAAATAGCAGCCCGCATGTTACGACGAAGTACGATGGACGACGCACCGGAAAGTGTGGGCGATGAAACATGATTGGTTCCCCCCTTTGTACACACGGCGTCTCACCGCGTGCATACGATAAAAAAGCGGCAAGACGCCGTTCGTACAAGTTACGGAAGCGGATAGACACCCCTGCCACGAATCAATGGACCACACCCCAACATGAATCCGGATTATAAGGCTTTACCGGACAGGCGTCAAAAAATGCCATACATATTCGCGGTTCAACTGAATACCTTAGTTGGCTCGTCAGTGTCATCCAGCCGCCGTACCCAGGGCTTTCTCACAAACATGGAATTCTATTGGGGTTCTTTCAGTGCCTCCAAGACCGACAAACAGTTCTCGTTTTCCTTATCCAACAACAGACCTTTATCCGCGTCCTCTTTGGCTTTGTCGCGTTCGCCCAGGCCGAAGTACGCCAATCCCCGCACGCCCCAAGTGTCGGGAAAGCCGGGTGCCAGATCGACCGCTTCTTTTGCCGCCGACAACATCTTGTCGTACTCGTCGAGATGGCTGAGGCTCGCCGCAACTCGAACTTTTAGTTCCCCTCGAATTTCTGGGCTGAACTCCGGCCGCAACGAAAAAGCTTTTTCAAAATCCTCGGCTGCTTTCAAGAACTCACCCGTCGAGTGTCGTGCCAAACCTCTCATGCGAAAAGCGGTCCCGTTGTCGCGATGGAGTTCAATCGCCATGTTGCAATCGGCCAGCATCGCGTCGAAGTCGGCGGCTGTGAGATGAGCATCGGCCCGATTGGTATACAACGCCGAGCGTTCCTCGCGACAGACATTATCAGCGGAGTCAATGGCGCGAGTATAGTCGGCAATCGCCTGATCGGGTTTTCCGGAGAGTTCATAAGTGATCGCCCGAGTCGTGAACGCCGAGACGCTGGTTTTCATGCCGGGCAAGCTCAAGACTTTGTCGCAATCGGCAATGGCGGCGGGATAGTTTTCGAGGACGCGGTGAAATTCTGCCCGGCCGAGCAAGAGCCACGGCTCCTCGCGTTTTTTAAGACGGCTGTCAAAGTGGGCAATCGTTCCTTTTAATAGTGTCTTTTCTTTATCGGTCAGCGGCAAGGTGTAACTAACACGGTTGGGATGGACGCGATTTTGAACGTAGTTGATGTAAATCGACAGCGTGAAATCGTCAAACGGGCCGAGCTTAATCGCTTTCTCAAAAGACTCTTGAGCCTCTGCAAAAAAACCAAGTTCCATACGCACGACGCCCTTCATGGCCAACAGCGGAACATAGTCCGGCTTGACCTTTTTCGCCAACCGATCAAGATCACGCTGCGCACCGGCGACCCGGCTCGAGCAGATATACGCCATCGTTCGGTACTGCAACGCCGTCACATTGTCCGGTTGTCGAATTAAAACTTCGGTCGACGAACGGGCAAGATTCTCCCAATCCGACCGCTCAAACGCGACTCGAGCCTTTGCTAAACTCAAGGCAACGACATTATTGGGATCGGTGGCTGGCAAGGCGTCCCAATTCGCCAAGAGGGTCCGGCTGACGTTTCCCGCGAGGAGCGGCTCCTGGGTTCGTTGGTTGGGAAGAACCTTACGAATCTCGGCGGAGTTCATCGCGTTCTCGACCTGATGGACAAGTCCCGACCAAGTCAGTTCTCCGTTGGTCGCTCCCTTGCCACGCAGGGCCTCCAGGACGCAAAAGGAAAAAACGCCGTGGCCTCCGTCGAGCTTGTCGTTTTCAAATGACTGTTGACCAGCGCGACAACTGAACAGCACGGCGGTCTCGTTGGGGAGACGAATCGCGTTGTTTCCCTGCACCCCTTTGGCACCGCGACCGGGGTCTTTGGGTTGATCGCGGCACGCATCGACCAGAACCAAGTTCTTTCCCCCTTGGTCGGCCAGTTGCTTATCAATCAGGTCGCTGATGCTAAATAAGGTGGCAGAATCATCCTTGGCCGCATCGACGGGACAATAATAGGCGTCCTCCTTTTTCGTTCCGTCGGGCAACGTCGTTTCAAACTGTTGACCATGCCCGCTGAAGACCGCGAGTAGTACATCGTGCTTGGTGATTTGCGGCAGGAGTTTTTTGAGTTGTTGTTCGATGTTAGCGCGAGTTGCGCGGTTGTTGTCCTTGCCGCTGCCTTTCAAGACCACCGTTGTAAAG
>JAYUFG010000393.1:0-4277 GCA_043738845.1 Planctomycetaceae bacterium | reverse complement strand
CGCCGCCGAATGTTCAGCGATTCGACAACTTCCACTTGCAGAGATTTTGCGTCACGCGCATCTCGCCTTGGCCGAAGGCTGGGCGGTTGAAGAAAGTTGGTTCACGCCGGTCGCTCTGATTGCCCGCCTGGAAAAATTATTCGACGCATCCGACCCACCTCTGGCCCACGATCTGTACAAACAGGTCGAAGCCGATGCGACCTACGAACAAGTGCAATGGTACGTCAAGTGCCGCCAGTCGCGGGAATAGTTCGTGAAATATCGCCCTCTCGCGCCCGATAGCGAACCGAAACCTGATTCGTTATGATGGGGGCATCTTCCGCCGGATTGTCCCCGGCGAATTTCGTTTTTGCCTTGATGGATGGTTCATGTCTGACAACTTGCCCGAAAAACCGAAACTTCCGCCCCTGCCGGAATTGCCCCCGCTCCCGCCGTCGTCGCCGATGCGACCGATGCTCTCGAGCAATTGGCCGATTGTGGCGTTGCTGTCGATTGGTCTTTCAATCTGGATGTGGCAAAAGTTCGGCGATCACACCGATCGCCGCGAAGTTCCCTATAGCTTTTTTCTTGAACAACTTGACGCAGATAATATCGTTAAAGTCGAGTTCCAAGGTTTTCAAACCGTTCACGGCATATTTAAGAAACGGCCTGCCCCGCCGGTTATCGTAGACGCTCCCGCGATGCCCGAACTTTCCGACGAGGAAAAAGCCAAGGACGAAAAACCGAAAGAAGAAAAACCGGCTGAGGAGAAGGTAGCCGAAAAAAAACCGCCCGAAACATTGCCGTTTCATTTTTCCACGACGCTCCCCCCCATCGACGACAAATCGACGCTCGCCACGCGACTCGCCGAGCGAAAGGTCCGCACCATTGCCCAAAAGGAATCCGACGGCTCGACCGCCGTCGTACTCGTCAATATCCTCTTGGTCGTCGGAATGATCGGCTTCACCATTTACATTTTCCGCCGTGCCCGCGACCAGTTTATGGGCGGCGGAATCCTGTCGAGTTTCAGTCGCAGCCCGGCCAAGCGTTATGACACGACGAAACGGCCCGTCACTTTCGCCGATGTCGCCGGTTTGGAGGGAGTCAAAAACGATCTCCAGGAGATCGTCGAATTTTTGAAAAATCCCGAAAGTTTTCAACGGCTCGGCGGCCGCGTTCCCAAAGGCGTGTTGCTCATGGGTCCACCGGGCACGGGCAAGACGCTTCTCGCGCGGGCCGTCGCTGGCGAAGCGGGTGTCCCGTTCTATTCGATTAACGGTTCCGAATTCATTCAGATGTTCGTTGGCGTCGGGGCTAGTCGCGTCCGCGATATGTTCCGCACCGCCAAAGAAAATTCGCCCTGCATTTTGTTCATCGACGAAATTGATGCCGTCGGCCGACATCGGGGTACCGGTCTCGGCGGCGGTCATGACGAACGCGAACAAACGCTCAACCAAATTTTGAGCGAGATGGACGGATTCAGCCAGACCGAAGCCGTTATCGTTCTCGCCGCGACCAATCGCCCCGACGTCCTTGACCCGGCCCTCTTGCGGCCGGGCCGTTTTGATCGTCACGTTACGGTTGATCGCCCCAACTTCAAAGCTCGCATCGCCATTTTCAAAGTTCACACGCGAAACGTTCCCCTCAACGCCGACGTCAATCTTGAAAGGCTCGCGGGCGGAAGTGTCGGTCTGACCGGTGCGGATATTCGCAATTTGGTCAATGAAGCGGCTTTGTGGGCAACTCGCAACGGCAAGAATTCGGTCACGATGGACGATTTTGAATACGCCCGCGACAAGGTACTCATGGGACCGAAACGCGAGGAAATTCTGATCGGCAAGGAAAAAACGATGACCGCATATCACGAGTCGGGGCACGCACTTTTGGCTTGGATTCTTCCGGGCACGGATCGTCTGCACAAAGTGACCATCATTCCTCGCGGTCGGGCACTTGGCGTCACGCAACTTATGCCGGAGGAAGATCGCGTCAGCATCGGCGAAACGGAATTGCACAACCGGCTCGTCTTTATTCTCGGCGGGCGAGCGGCGGAAAAACTGGTGTTCAATGAATACAGTGCCGGTGCTGAAAATGATTTGATGCAGGTCACACGGCTCGCTCGTAAAATGGTCGCCCACTGGGGAATGAGTGAACGGCTCGGCCCAGTTTCATATCGTGTCGGGGAAGAGCATCCATTTCTCGGGCGAGAGATGCACGAACAGCGCGAATTCAGCGAACACACGGCACAACTGATCGACGAAGAGGTTGCCCGCGTGGTCCATATCGCCGCTGAGCGGGCGAACAAATTGTTGATCGAACATCGCGCGAGCCTCGACAAATTGTCGGCCGCTTTGGAAGCGAACGAAGTTCTCGACGAGGACGAGATCGAGCAACTCTTGGGACCGCCCGCCTATCGCGTTGCGGAATCGAACGGCGTTGCGAAGCCGACCGACGGCGATGGCAAAGCACCTCCGAAAAATAAGTCGTAGGGTCCGCTGTGCGGACCTAAAATTCGCATATTCCATCTCGAAATCAAAAACCTATCGTAAGACCGGTCCGCACAGCGGACCCTTTACGGTGCTAAGGTACGCTATTTTCCTATCATGTTTTCCGGCGAACAAATCACCGACACGCTGCTCCACCTCGGCATCACGCATGTTGTCTGGTTGCCCGACTCGGCAATGGGGCCGTGGGAACCCGCGTTCGAGAACTCACCCAACATGCGGCTCGTGCGTGTTTGTCGTGAAGCAGAGGCCTGGGGCATTGCCGCCGGTTTGTATCTCGGTGGTCAGCGACCGCTGGTCATTATTCAATCGACCGGTTTTTTTGAAGGGAGCGATTCGATGCGGAATTTTCTCTTCGATCTTAAACTCCCGCTGTTTGCACTGGTCGGCTATCGAAGTTTCAACGTGGTTGATTCGCCCGACTCGGCCAAGCGTTTTCTCGAACCGGTGTTGAAAGCTTGGGGCCTCGAATACGTGTTACTCAAACAACTCGCCGATTTGCCGATGTTGATGCAGCACTATCACGATTGTCAGGCTGTGGGTCGGCCGGGCATCGCATTACTCGCCGAAGGAAAGGGCTGATCGAAATTCATCAATCCGGTTTGAAAACATGACGGCCAAAAAAACCAACCACGACCGTTGCACAATGCCGCTCGTGCCGATGCTCGAAGTCCTAGCGAAATGGCGGACGGACGAAGTGATTATCTCGTCGATGAGTGCGGCTCGTGAGTGGATCAAATTTCCCGAGCATCCGCTTGATTTGATCTATTTGCCCTCCGCGATGGGCCAGCCCACATCACTTGGGCTTGGTATCGCCCTGTCCCAGCCCCAACGTCACATTATCGTTTTGGTTGGCGACGGTTCCCTGTTGTTGAATCTCAGCAGTCTCGTCACTATCGCCGCCGCTCAGCCCAAGAATCTAACACTGATCCTGCTCGAAAATGGCGTCTATGAAGTGACGGGCAGCCAAAAGACCGCTGCCGCACAGATTGGCACCAGCTTTCCCCGACTCGCCTTGGCCGCCGGATTCAAGAGTGTTGTGTCTCTAAGCGATTTGGACGTTTGGCAATCGCAGATTTCTGCCACGATGCAAATGGACGGGCCGCGATTTATCAACCTTAAGATCGAACCAACGCTCGAAGACCCTCACCTGCCGGTCCCGACCGAGATTACGGCTCGACTTTCTCGCCTACAACGCACCTTAGGAATTGGCTCAAGATAACTTCCTGATTTAACAGTAACTTCACCCCGTTTGAGGATATTTACGGCTTCGCTTGCGCGGCGTGGCTAACCACTATTGCAAATACTGCCTCCCGCCAATGGTGATCAGGACGGGGCCACAATTGCGGTTTTCCGTGGGCTGGGGTAGACTGTAAGTTGGAACGAATCAGGCACTTCGGACGATTTTCAGGCTCACCATGACCCCGTCGCAAACCATTGCCGTTGGCATCGACCTCGGCACGACGTTTTCGGCGTCCGCCTGGGTGCAGGCCAACGGTCGCACGGCCATGATCCAAAACCGCAACGGCGACATTCTCACGCCCAGCGTGGTTCTGTTCGAGGATCAAGCGATTCTCGTGGGCAAAGATGCTCTCCGTTTCCGCACGACCCATCCCGACCGCTTTGCAGAACTGGTCAAGCGAGACATGGGCGAGCAGTTTTACTCGAAGCCGATCATGGGGAATCAAGTTCCACCGGAGGCCATTCAGGCCTGCATCTTGCGTCAGATGCACGCCGACGCCGCCGCCGTTGTTGGTCCGAATTTTCAAGCGGTCATTACCGTGCCCGCCTACTTCG
>JAYUFG010000392.1:0-4277 GCA_043738845.1 Planctomycetaceae bacterium | reverse complement strand
CACGCTCGGCGAACGGTCTCAGTCAAAAAATGGCCCCCCAATTTTTGACCCAGAAACGCTGGCAACAGTCCAAAGTACGAGATTTCGACGTTCCGCTCCGGCTGTTGTTCGAGTTGTGCATAACCGGCCGGAACTCCTTCGACAAACGCCAACCAAGTTGTCACCTCGGGCCGTTCAATCTGATGTCGCCACTCTTCGTCGCTCCAAATGAGTCGGTCGGTCCACTGCCAGGGACCGCCAACGTCGATATAAAAACGACGATTGATCGTGAACTCGGGTGGCTCGACCAACCGAAATTCAAGTCCCGGACGCGACGACACCTTCGGCCGCAATTCGGTGGCTGCGGTCATCTCTAAGTATGATATAGTAACGGTCGTCGGCATTGTTGTTTTTAACTGATTAACCGCTTGTTGTTGTGACGACTCAAATCCAGACATGTCTCATTCTATCACATCACCCGGCTTTGAAATCCTGTACGAGCAGGGTCCGTGCATCATCGTCAATAAACCACCGGGTGTTTTGACGCAAGCCCCGCCCGGAATCGACAGTCTCGAAGTTCGCATCAAGGAGTTTTTCAAGGCCCGCGATCACAAGACGGGCAACACCTATTTAGGTATCCCGCATCGGATCGACCGTCCCGCCTCGGGGGCGATGGTGTTCGCTCGTCACTCGCGGGCGGCTCGCCGACTCTCCGAACAGTTCGAGGGTCGTCTGATTCGCAAAACGTATTATGCACTGACACAGGGAATCGTTTCGCCCGAGCAAGGAACCTGGACCGATCATCTTCGCAAAGTGCAAGGCAAACCACGAGCGGAGGTTGTGCCCGCCGATCATTCGGAGGGCCGCATCGCGGTGCTGCACTATCGCACGTTGAGGGAAACGGCGTTTGGTTCGTGGCTCGAAATCGAACTGGAGACGGGCCGCACGCATCAGGTCCGTGTGCAAGCGGCATCACGCGGGTTTCCATTGCTCGGCGATGAATTGTACGGCGGAACGATTCCGTTTGGGGAGCAGTTCGAAGACCGGCGTGAACGGGCAATTGGTCTGCATGCGCGACGGTTGGAACTGCAACACCCGATGACGCGAGAGCCGGTCGCGGTGACGGCTCCACTGCCAGCGACCTGGCCGGTGCTCCCTTCGTAGACGCGACGAGACGCCGCTTGTATAAGAGGAATCGGCGTAAAACAGGCGATGAATTGACCATTGTGCGGAATAAGCCGATTATTCCGAACCTTATCGGACCGCAATTGTCGGGTACAATTGAGTGGCGGAAGTTGGGGTAGCGTCATTTTTCTGGGTGGCCCGGTTGCTTGTCAGCCTGGGCCACCCTACCCACTTTTGTATTTAACTGGTCAATCCCATCCGATGCGAACTGCTAAAATTCAACGTCAGACCGCCGAGACGAAAATCGAACTCGAGATCAACCTCGATGGTTCCGGTCAAAGTCAGATTCAAACGGGCGTCGGTTTCTTCGACCACATGCTTACGCTACTGGCCAAACACGCGGCGATTGATCTCGTTGTCAAAGCCGATGGCGATCTGCACGTCGATCAACATCACACGGTGGAAGATGTTGGCATTTGTTTTGGTCAGGCCGTCAAGCAAGCCCTCGGCACCAAGGCGGGCATCCGTCGCTACGGTCACTTCACGCTGCCGATGGAAGAAACGCTCGTCACCTCGGCGATTGACCTGAGCGGCCGATACTTTCTCGTCTTTCAGGTGCAATTTCCGTCGCCTAAAATTGGCGAATTCGATAGCGAACTCGTCGAGGATTTTTGGCAAGCGGCTGCGGCGAACATGCTGTGCAACCTGCATGTGATTCTGCATCACGGCCGCAACAGTCATCATATCAGCGAGGGGGTTTTCAAAGCGACCGCCCGCGCGTTCCGCATGGCCATCGAGACCGATCCACGCATGTCGGGCGTGCCGAGTACAAAGGGGACGTTGGCGGGCTAAGGATTGGCGAATCAATATCTGTCGCCGCGAAAGGATGTGCTTTTGCGGAGGGGCTGTGAATTTATTAAATTACGACCGATCCGTAGGGTCCACTGCGCGGACCCTACAACTTACGAATGTCGAACTGTTCAATAAATTCACAGCCCAGGAGCGAAAGATGCCCATTTGTTTATGCGCCGACCCTAAACACTTATCAAAAGTCTGGGTCGCATTGGAACGCGGATGCTTTTTTATAGAGAACAAAACGACCTCGGTGTGACACACTCCATTAGGAAAACTTCCCTTGGCGAAATTCGCGAAACCTTCTGACTTGGCGTTGTACGGCGGTCCGGCGGTCATTTCGGAAGGGCCACCGGCTTGGCCGTTGCCCGATTTGGCCGTGCAAGCCGCGCTCGAAGAGGTTTATACCAGTGGAGACTGGGGACGTTATCACGGACCGCGCTGCGAACAATTGACCGAGCGGATCGCGAAAATTCACGGCGTCGAGTTTGCGTATCTCGTTAGTTCCGGAACGTTCGCTGTTGAACTTGCCTTGCGAGCCGTCGGCGTTATCCCAGGTGACGAGGTCATTCTGGCCGGTTACGATTTTCCCGGCAATTTCCGCGCGATTGAAGCCATTGGCGCCAAGCCCGTCGTGGTTGATCTGGCGGCCGACAGTTGGTCACTTGATCCGGAATTGTTGCCGCTGGCGATCAGCGAACGGACCAAGGCCATTCTCGTATCGCATTTGCATGGCACCTTGGCCCGCTTGAAGCAGATCGTCGAGTTCGCGAACCAGCATGGAATTCGCGTTGTCGAGGACGCTTGTCAAACGCCGGGGGCGACCGTCGATGGTCAGCCATCCGGAACCTGGGGCGATGTCGGCGTACTGAGCTTTGGCGGGAGTAAACTTCTCTCGGCCGGTCGCGGCGGCGCGATTGTCACGCGACATGCGGAGGTTTTGCAACGGGCAAAAATCTTTTGCGAGCGAGGCAATCACGCCTTTCCGCTCAGTGAGTTACAGGCGGCCGTGTTGTTGCCACAACTTGCATCATTGCCGGAGCGCAATAAAATACGGCGGCACAACGTACAACGTTTATTGTCCGGATTGGGGCAAGTCACCAGACTTAGCGCGACGTGTGCCGCCGCATATTCGCTGGCGGAGAGTGATCGAAAGCGGGAAGTTTTTTTGCCGAATGTTCCCACGTACTACAAACTGGGATTAAATTTTCTGCCGGACGAAAATTCCGCCGTTTCGCGCGAGCAGTTTATCGCCGCCGTCCAAGCGGAAGGAGTTGCGCTGGACGCCGGTTTTCGCGGCTTTACAAAACGGACGGAACGTCGTTGCCGTCGCGTGGGAAATCTCGTCCACGCGGAACGGGCGATGGAGTCCACACTGCTACTCCATCACCCCGTCTTGTTGCAATCGGCCGACATGATCGACCGGGTCATCACCGCAATCCGCAAAGTTAGCGATTCATATCCGAGTCACTAAAGCTGGGGCGCGGGGAAATCGGGGGCAACATCGCCCGCCGGGCCAATGCCGGTGGGAGGACGGCCGTTGGGATGACGCCCGACTGTGGAGTCGGGGAGGACGTCATCGTTGTGGTCGTCGAGGTGGACATGGTTGCTCCGGCGGTCGTTGGAATGGTCTTGGCGTCCGTTACCGCCGCCGGATTGTGAGGGGACAATTCGCCTCGCAAAATTCTCACGTCCTCTGGCGCGTCAATCGCCAAAGTCACGCGGCCACCAGCAATGCGGTTCACGATAACCGTGATCCCGTTGCCAATGCAGATTTTTTCGCCCGGCTTACGACTAAGAACTAACATCTTTCGGACCTCCATGTGAGAGGCAGTTCCAAGCCCAAGCTCAACTCCTGTTCGGTCGTCGGCGGAGGAGGTGATCCGGTGCTTGCTAAACGCGAGGGGTTATAAAGTGATGGATGATACTGCCGACGAGTATAGATAGTATGCAATCAGTGTGCCAATTTCTTTAATGTTTTTTGAGAATTTAGTTGAAATGACATAAGTCATTGTGGACAATATGGTTGCGTCTTTTTTTAAGGAGGTTGGTGCCGCTTTCTTGTTGGTTATCGTTGACGTCGCTTGTGAGGGAAATTCCTCAAAGCGTCTCGTTTTGATATGGAATTCTCAAATTGAGAATGGGATTTGGACCATCCCGTGGTGGAATAGTCTGGAAGATTCCGCTCGCACTTTGGGACGATATACTGAAGCGTTCATACAGCAGGGCGATTGCATGTTAATTCTCGGAAAAACCGGCGATTAACCGCTCGAGGGTCTCGTCATTCCAGCCGCAGCGTTTGCGTTTGCCGCGAATGTTAT